>JACMJI010000176.1 GCA_014380705.1 Gorillibacterium sp.
ACAGCAGTTTTGCGTGCATATTCAAGGGCTGATTGGGCTTGAGCTTTCTGGGTGCGGATGACGAGCAACTTTAATAGATTTTCACGTAATTCCTTTTCCTTGCAGCGACTTAGCTTCTTTAGGATGAAACGTTCGATCGACATTGCCATCAACTCCCTTTTCACTGAGTATTACTCCTGATTTTTTATTGTACGATCTATTAACCAAAGCTTGCTTTTGTGAAACAGATAAACTGCAATAAAAATAAGCAAAAATATGAGCTTAGGCTTACTCCTGCTAAACTTCTATGTCAAATTCTACGTTTACTTGGTCAGTTTTCTTATTGACAACAATAAATTCATAGCTAAAATCTGTTATCGAAGTTGGGGACGAAACTGTTTTCTTCTGGTTAAAGGCCCACTCCGCGAACGGGTCATTGATCACAAGCCGATCGTTTCCAGTACGTGAATCCTCCCAGCGGCACTCAACCCCACCACCTTGAGCGTTTCTCTGAAACATTTTACAACCCGAGCAAAAACGGTTTTGATGCTCCTCATCCGCGCAAACCACTTTATTACGCAGGCAACAATACACTTCATTACTCTCATTAGCTCTATTAATATGATTGATCATTGTCATCGTACTCACTCCTTCTACCTCTAAAAAGACTAAAAAGACTTTAACCAATCGAAACCCATAATAAACAATTATAATGAAACAAACATAAAAAGTCGGTCGAACGATGAACCCACTTTACCTATTTTTTCGCAAAACCTGTCGATATTCGCGAATCACAAAAAGTTGATCTGGCCCCTTTTACGGAAGCTTGATCAACTTTGTGATAAGCCTATTAGGTTAATCCTGCAAGGAAATGGGTCGACCAAAGGTCTCTATCCTTTTTCAGGATTTTAGTCTAAAGGTAATACTTTCATTATCGCCGCTGCTGTCTGTTTAGCCATTGTCATTACTCTGTGCAAGGATGCGGTTTGTAGCGCTCTGTATGGATTTTCTGTATTTCGGCAGACGACAGCCAGCAGAGAAGCTAATCCTACGTGTGGCAGCGGTTTACCCATAAACTTTCCTGGTGCAAGGGGTTGGCCGTTTACCTGAAAACACCCTACGGATACCCCAACACAACTATCAATGGCCAGTATTGAAGTTTCCGCAGGCAGTTCCTTTAGCCTCTCCAGTAGATTAGATGAGTCGCATGGCTGTTCTAAGGTACCTGTTACATACTTGTAGCCTGCCTCCGAGAGCAGCGTCCCAACGATTGGTCCAAAAGAATCCCCCGTTGACATGTCACTCCCTACACAAATAAAAGCGACCTTGGATGTTGGCCCCTGCTTTCTCCATACTTCACTTAACTTCTCTATTAGATTCTCGGCATTAACTGTATTGCCCATAAATGTGATACCCCTTAATTAGCAATGGTGGGGATTACTATGCAGAAACCGATCCCTCTTTATCTTCGCTTAAAACAATCGAAGGATTCGATTCCACAAGTTCGAGGTTATTAAAGCAAGCCCGGAACTGTAAAAGCAACGCCTCCACTTTTGACTGATCTGTCCCCTCTATTAGAACCATACCTTTATAACAGATCTGGTACGTAATTACTACCCAAAAAAATGATTATGAAACCAATATAATATAAAATGACAACAAAAAAAATTGAAAAATCACGATACAATTGACCTATTCTGATCAAACTTGGATGACATGAAGGAACAAATAAGTTAGGATGATTTTATCTAGAAAATGATTTGGGGAGTGTATGAGGAATTTGAGCCAGGTAAGTGAAATAAGTGAAAAGATCAACAGACCTGATACTGCCTATTACAACCCAAGTGATAAAGGGGCAACCAATGCTTACCCAAACCAACGGACTCAACCTGTTTCTTCCGACTGGAAAGAGGGAGTCTCTCTTGGTCTGAGAGCTGGCTTCCCCGTGGCGATTGGTTATTTGCCTATTGCCCTAGCCTTTGGCATGTTGACTAAATCCGCTGGCATTCCCGCTTATGTTGGCGTACTCCTGTCATTGATTGTTTTTGCCGGAGCCTCGCAATTTGTTGGGATCAGCATGCTTGCGGCCTCCGCTGCTCTTCCCGAGATCTTCATGACGACCTTTATCTTAAACTTTCGTCATTTTCTGATGACAACAGCGATCTCGCAAAAGCTTGATCCAGGTATTCCCCGTCGGGTCAGAGCCATGCTAGCATTCGGGATAACCGATGAAACCTTCGCTATTGCGTCTTTGAAAAATATAAGTCAATCTTTAAGTGCCCCTTACTTATTCGGGCTTAACTCCATTGCTTTTATCGCATGGAATGTCGGAACATGGGCAGGATTAATTCTATCGGATGGTTTACCCGCCATTATCCAGAATAGTATGGGTGTTTCCCTTTATGTCATGTTTATCGCTTTGCTAATTCCAGGGTTAAAGGCATCCCCTCCAGCGGTCGGTGTCGCTATTATCGCGATAAGCTTCAGTTGCTTGTTTACTTACGTTCCCTTTTTCTTGTTTTTGAGCGGTGGTTGGATTATCGTTCTATCGACGATCATTGCCTCCGCATGTGGTGCTTGGCTATGGAAAGGAGAGCAAAAATGATTGCTTTGTATCATAATCTATTCGTTGTGCTGGGAATGGCCGCTGTCACCTATATTCCTCGCATGCTGCCTATGGTGCTATCGGGTCGATTTCAGGTAAGGGGAAGGTTGAAAGCCTTTTTTGACTTTCTTCCCTACGCAGCATTATCAGCACTAACCTTTCCGGCTGTGTTTCATTCTACGGGTGGCGACTATCGTTCTGGAGCTGCAGGAGCGCTGACCGCCATCGTTCTTTCTCTACTGCGCATGCCGATTATCGTAGTTGTTTTCGGAGGAATTGCTGGGGCGTTCGCTATCGAGTTGTTGAAATAAGGTTAAACGCCCGTTAGTGTCCTTCGGCGACGTGTGTTAACGATGCGGAATCAGATAATGGTTGTACATTATGATGGCGAGAAAAAGCGGAGCTTCCGTTTAGGGAGGCTCCGCTTTTTACTTTGGACCCATGTTGCTATGCCTTTGGATGGATCATGTCCTCTGGTTTAACAAATTCATCAAACTGCTCAGCGGTTAACAATCCAGAGTTAACAGCTGCCTGCTTTAAGGATAGCCCTTCCTTATGCGCAGTTTTAGCTATCAACGCCGCTTTCTCATAGCCAATATGAGGATTTAAGGCTGTGACTAGCATTAAGGATTCCTCAAGGTAATGACGGATAACATCCCGGTCGGGCTCGATACCTATTGCACAATGATCATTAAAGGATTGCATCGCATCTGTCAGCAGTCGCACAGATTGAAGGAAATTATAGATGATAACCGGCTTAAATACATTTAGTTCAAAATTGCCCTGACTTGCTGCAAAGCCTATTGCTGCGTCGTTGCCCATCACTTGTACGGCTACCATCGTCATCGCTTCCGATTGGGTTGGATTAACCTTACCTGGCATAATTGAGCTTCCCGGCTCATTTTCTGGAATACGAATTTCACCAATGCCACAGCGTGGACCGCTGGCAAGCCAACGTACATCGTTGGCAATTTTCATTAGGTTTGCTGCCAGTGCTTTAAGAGCACCGTGAGCATAAACAATCTGGTCATGACTAGTTAATGCATGGAATTTATTAGATGCCGATATAAACGGCGTCCCCGTCATTGTGCTAAGCTCGGAAGCTACGGTTTCACCAAAGAGCGGGTGCGCATTCAAGCCCGTTCCTACCGCTGTGCCTCCTATAGCAAGTTCTCCAAGTCCTTCCATGCTTTGTCTAATCATGCCCCCTGTTTTCTCAAGCATTGCTCGCCATCCACTGATTTCTTGACCAAGCGTTAGCGGAGTCGCATCCTGCAGATGGGTACGACCGATTTTGACAATATCCTGAAAAGCCTGCTCTTTATTAATAAATGTAGCTTTAAGCTTTTCTAGTGCTGGTAGAAGCGAGCCCTGGGTCGCTAGAATGGCGGCAACATTCAGAGCGGTCGGAAAGGTGTCGTTCGAGCTTTGCGAACGATTAACATCGTCATTGGGATGCACCCTTTGGTTACTGCCAAGGTGTTCTAGCAACTGGTTTGAACGATGAGCAATCACTTCATTGACGTTCATGTTTGATTGGGTACCACTGCCCGTCTGCCAAACAACAAGCGGGAACTGGTCATCCCAGCGACCGCCGAGGATTTCATCGGCTGCAACAGCGATAGCATCTGCTTTCTCTGCCGCAAGCCCAGTCAAGGTGCGATTGGCATGCGCGGCAGCCTTCTTAAGTAG
>JACMJI010000177.1 GCA_014380705.1 Gorillibacterium sp.
CATAAATAACCGTTATCCGCAATACATATCGAGGTTTCACCCCGTTTGGTAATGAGTGGGTCTCTTACCTTCGTTAGTTCGAGCAACGTTACATGTCCCACAAACCCCAACTCTTTACGCTCTGTCTGGATAAATCTTCGTTCAGTTACTCTTTTCCAATCTGGGCGATTTCCATATCTTCGCTTCAAAGGTATTCCTCCCCCCTATTTGTTCACGACCTAAGCACGGTAAGCGACCTGGCCATTAACCACCGTCATCTTAATACCCGCCTGAGACAGCTCCTCCACACTTTGGGTTAGATCCCTGTTCACGACTGTAAAATCTGCAGCGTACCCAACAGCCAGGCTTCCGCGAAGTGAGGCTTCTCCTGCTGCTTGCGCACTCCCTTTGGTATATAGATCTATCGCTTCCTGTAAGGATAGCTTCTCACTGGGCTGATAGCCCGCATGTGTTTCGCCAGGCTTACGCCGGTTAACTGCTGCGTATAAACCAAGAAAAGGATTAAGCGACTCAATTGGAGCATCGCTGCCACCTGCACACGGAATGCCTGCAGTCAAAAGCTTCTTCCACGCATACCCATAGTCCATTCTGCCCTCTCCAATTCTATCTAGAACCCAAGGAAAATCACTGAGTACAAAAGGAGGCTGAATATCGGCAACAACAGGCAGGTGCTTCATCCGTTCAATTAGATCGGGCCTCATAACCAAGGCGTGGACCAGTCGATCCGGTAGACTCTTCCCCTGGGCCTGGGCCGTTCCAACGAGAGGGTGTGCCGCCATCGCGGCAAGGGTTAGCTCAATTGCTTCGTCCCCGATCGCATAAACAGCTACCGGAAAACCAGCAGCGCGGGCCCTACGCACGATACCATATAGTGCTTCTCGGGAATGGATAGCGATCCCACGATTCCCCCCATCATCATGGTAAGACTCCCGCAGGAGTGCCGTTCGACCACCCAGAGCACCGTCAGCGAAAATCTTAGCTGCCCCGATACGCAACCACTCATCGCCGCTCCCCCCGTGAAGCCCCAAAGCAGTTGCTTCATCCAAGAAGGTGTAATAGATGAGTTGATTACTACGCAGCAAAACGCCCTCCTCGCGCAGCTCGCGGTGAATTCGCAGCATGGTCTCTATGCTGCCAAGAAACCGGAGATCGTCCGTATGGGTTGCCGTTAAGCCAAGGCGCAGCGCGTCAAGGCTCGCCCGCCGGATGCATGCCTTTTTGGCTGCATAATCCGGTTCAGGCATGATCCGGTGAAAAGGCTCGCCAGCATCCTCGTAGATCCAGCCATTTAACTGTCCTGTGCAATCTCGACCATAAGCACCTGAATCTGGGTCAATTGTCGATTCAGTAACGCCCGCTCTCCGAAAGGCCTCCGAATTCCCTAGGTAGGCGTGAAAGCACACACGAGTTAAGAATATCGGGTGTTTGGCTGTCAGAGCGTCTAACTCTGAACGAGTTGGAGCAATCGCAGGTTGAAAGCTATTCTCATTCCAATTAAGTCCAATAATCCACTCTCCATGAGGGGTCGTGTCCACGCGGTGGCGGATAAGCTGGAGCATCTCTTCCTTGGAGGTGACTGCGGTGAAATCGAGAGCCGTAAGCTTCAATCCATGCATTGAGAGATGCATATGGCTATCCACAAGTCCAGGAAGAACATACCCCCCATCCCAATCAACGGTTTGATATTCCTTCTTTGTTAACTGCACACTAAGATCCTTAGCCGTCCCAATCGCTTGGATTATGCCTTTATCGACAAAAACGGCATCCGATTGTCCCAAATGCTGCGCCATTGGAAAGCTCCCGTTCTTATACAAAACACCAGTCATCATACGTTCCTCCTATTACAGAATTAACGATACGCTAGCTTCCACCCCGAGGGGACAACTTTTTACACGTTACGAGTGCTAATATTTCTCTTTAAACCCAAGTTTATCATACAGCCACATCGTTGTGGTATGATCCGTTAAAACTTAAACATAGCTCCTCATTCCCCGGGAAATGACAAGTTTTTCACCTTGATCCCAGGTTTCATTAAATTCTGTACCGTTTCAAGCAGCATGTCGCTTTTATCTGGATATTTTTGGAACATCTGTGATATGCTTGTGATACGATTCAAAATGAAACAAAACCAAACTCCATATCCGCCGCCCGCGATAAGAGTTTGGTTTTGTTGAAACTGCCCCGTACCCTTTACGTATTGAATAGAAAAAAGGAGGTTCATCTCATGACTTTATTTATAATCTTTGTCTTGTTCTTCATTATTCTTTTATATGCGCTCAATATCATTTTAAGCATTTGGGCGTACCGTGATTGCTTGTCCAAAGGGCGTAGCCAGGAATATGCGATACTCGTACTCATTGCTACCTTAATTTTCCCTGTACTTGCTTTAATCATTTACCTTATTATTCGCAACGATTAAACCGGGCAAACAAGGCTTATGATCTGCTCCTCTACCCAATCAGCCGAGAGACTCCCATGAGTACAGCCATGATAACTAGCGCTGGGAGCAGATTGGCTACTCTAACCTTCTTGATCTCCAGCAGGTTGAGTCCTACTCCAATAATTAGAATGCCACCAACTGCGGATACTTCAAGAGTAACCGCTTGAATTACTTCCGGGCTAAAGAAGGATGCAAACCACAAAGCACCGATACCAATTGCACCCTGATAAAGCAGAACAGCGATTGCAGAAAAAATGACGCCAAGACCCATCGTGGATGTCAATACAAGAGCGATTAACCCGTCCATAATGGATTTGGTATACAGTAGATCATGGTTGTGCCGGATGGCACCATCGATGGGTCCCAAGATGGCCATAGCTCCAATGCAGAAGACTAACGTCGATGTGACAAAAGCTTTGCCAACCGTTCCCCCTCCAGCTTTACCCACTTTCTTCTCCAACCACTGACCAAGCTTCTCGAAGCCACCTTCAATCCGCATTAATTCACCTAGAAAACCTCCAAGTGCAAGACTAATCACCATGAATAAAGCCTCATTACTTTTGAGCGCCATAGCTACGCCAAGTACACAGGTAAAGATACCGACTGCTTGAATGATCGTTCGATGCATGTTCTCATTTAATTTTGGCAAAATGAATCCCAAAAGACTTGCTAAAATAATTGCTAGTGTGTTGACCATTGTTCCCCACAATGCCATCCCGCCCGAAACCTTCCTTCATCTTAAATATGTACTAATATTTATACTTTCCGATAGAGTAAAAAAACGGCAGCCGATTCGCATGCGATCAGCGTGCCGTTTCATTATTTGGAGTCATGTAACTCGTGTGCATTCTGATGGAACTGTTTGATAACACTTCGCAAATATTGGCCATCCTGTGGATTTAGACCCTGCTGATTCTCTTTAAGAATCAATTCTTGCATTTTTCGTTTCAGCAGCTCCGCTTGGCGTTCCCGTAATTGTTGGTGCGTCACAACACTCCACTCCCTTTTTCTCTACTTACGCTATACACGTTAATTGTTATTATAGAACGAATGAAGGACGAGGATAAAACCCGATTATTCCTGCTATATAGGGATATCCGCCCAAATACCGACTAAAAAGGCTTCCATAAAGCCCAAAACGAATCCATGCTAGCAATTGCTTCTCTTTACTCCTTTAAAGCGACTTCCCGCTGCATTTTTCCACAAATCCGTCTCACTAAGCTATAATCTCTCGACAATTTACGACAACTATGGGCATACTGGCAACTTGCAACATAAGCTTGATTCTGACACATAACTTTATGGCTCGGTGGAATAGTAACTCCTGAGTAAAACTAACTGCCAGGAGGTTGATCAGAATGAAACGGATAACGCTAACGCTGGGCATTGTTTTTACTATGCTGATTAGTATTTTATGGTTCGAGGTTTCTGGAAGTGCGGCAGCTAGGCAGGGTCCTTATCATTTTGGTTTCAAAAAAAGCGTCGAGGGTCGCTTACCATCCATTGATCAGGAGGGTTTTAAGGACATTCTGCAGAAGCATGGCGCGATCTTCCTCGGAGATACAAATCGCAAGGAGATCTACTTGACGTTTGATAACGGCTATGAGAACGGATATACCCCGCAGATTATGGATGTTTTAAAGGAGAAAAAGGTTCCCGCTATCTTTTTCTTGACTGGCCACTATGTTAAAGACCAGCCCGAGCTAGTCAAACGGATGGCTGCAGAGGGGCACCTGATTGGCAACCATTCCTGGAGTCACCCTGACATGACGACGCTTCCTGCTCAAAGAATGAAGGAAGAGCTAGATATGGTAAAGAAGGCCGTAGCCGCGCTAACCGGTGAGCAAAAAATGGTTTATACCCGACCGCCACGAGGAATTTTTGATGAAAAAGTTCTCGCCGAAAATGCCGCCTGTGGCTACACCAATGTGCTGTGGTCTATAGCATATAAGGATTGGGATACCAATGAGCAAAAAGGCGCAGACTTTGCTTATAGCAAAGTGATGAATCAGTTACATCCTGGAGCGGTGATCCTGCTGCATGCCGTTTCCAAGGACAACAAAGAGGCGATGGCTCGAATAATTGACGGTGCACGAGCACAAGGCTATGAATTTAAAAGCCTTGACCAATTGCAGGTAAAAACATACTAACTCTTTGCAAGGATGAACGCCTGTCGGTATCCTTAGGTGCTTTGTGTTTCTGGAGCGAAAGTCAGAATTTTGCTCCTACATCGGGCGTTCACAAATCAGACACCCCTCCTAAATGCTCTCAAAAGAGCCAAGGGAGGGGTATTGCGTTTGTGGTTCTTATTCCTATGAGACTAGATTATTCACGCCGTGATCGATGGGATAGGTGACTCCTTCTCTTCCGGGTCCACGTCCAGAAGATCCAGTACGAAGATGAATAAGGGGATCCCTAGAATCAAACCCCAGACCCCGAAATAATGCTCCCCGAAGATTAATACGATAAAGGTGTAGAAAACAGGGAGATGAGTTTTGGATGACATCAGCTTTGGATTAAGCACATAGCTTTCCAGCGCATGGATGACGGCGACAGCAATCAACACATAGATCACCATACGAATACCACCAATACTGAAACCAATAATGGAAAGTGGGATAAGTGAAATAAACACACCGGCCACGGGAATAAGACCTAATAAGAAAATCATCAGCCCAAGAGCAATCAATTGGGGAAAGCCCATGATCGAGAGTAAAATTACGGATAGTACACAGTTAATTAACGCAATAAGAAATTGTACTTCGATCACTTTACCAAAGGAGGACAGAAAACGGTCACCAAAGTATTCTAGTTCGTTATAAAGGAATGAAATTTTGCTTGTTTTAAATTTACGAGTAAAGCCTATGATGCGTTTTTTCTCTAACAGGAAGAATAAACTAAGCACGACCGCAAGAAAAATTTGCAGTCCCCACTTCCCGATATTCGTTACAGACTTGGAGAGGATATCAAATCCATCTTCAAGATAGCTAGCAAGATCCAACCGATTTATCGCCTCGACAACATAATTAATCATTTCATTATCCGTTGCTTGGGGCTTGATGTTCAGGTTGCTGAGCTGTTTAATCAATTGGGATATCTCCCCGACCACAATAGGAAAATATTTCGATATGCCGATCGTCAACAACGCGATAACCATCGCGTATAAGAAAATAATGATAATCTGCGGCTTTATTTTTACCCACTTGCTGATGAGCCTTGTGATACCGCTCTGGATGCGATCCATTAGAAAAGCAAAAATGAATGTGATTAGCACAAGATTAAGGATATCTCGTATCACTATTAGAATGAGCACAATGAACACCAATATCAATAATCGATTTAAGCCCTTTCTCTGAAAATAATCTTTAATCTGCATAGAACATCCTCGCTTCTTGTGTAAGTACATGTGCCGATTCATCAATCAACTTCATTTTATCCGTTTGTACAAATCCGTGCAAAAAAATCTGTATTATAGTATAGAAGCATTGCCCTGTTTCGATACAAATAATGGTTTCCTGTTGTTTCTTTTTTTTGATGTCATTATAATAAACGTAAGGGGGGTGATTGAGTTGGGAAGTTGACGCATAGAATATTACTATCCGCTAACACAAATAACTCAAATATCCCGGAGGTGAATATCCGAACCGTTAAGGGGAGGATGAAGATTTGGAAGATGGTTTATCGATTTTTTTGAATGTGATTTTGATTTTCTTTCTAGTATTTCTAAATGGCTTTTTTGTAGCAGCTGAGTTTGCGCTTGTACGCGTACGTGGTAGTCGCCTAACGGAATTGGTTTCAAGTGGAAATACAAGAGCCAAGGTAGCTCAGCATGTCTCCTCCCGACTCGACGCTTACCTATCCGCCTGTCAGCTAGGAATTACACTGGCTTCACTGGGTCTCGGCTGGGTAGGAGAACCCGCCATTGCGGATTTGATGGTTGAACCCACCTTGATCGCCATTCATGCACCTGAGTACTTGATCCACCCAATTTCTCTTGGTATTGCTTTTGCTATTATTACATTCCTGCATATCGTTCTCGGCGAATTGGCGCCAAAATCCATTGCTATTTTTCGTTCAGAAGCTACATCCCTATGGCTCAGCACGCCATTGATGTGGTTCTACAAGCTCGCCTATCCACTCATATGGGTATTGAACGGAGCTGCCAACACCTTGCTCGGTTGGTTTGGTATTGAGCCTGCAGGAGATCATGACGCGGGTCATACGGAGGAAGAGATTCGTATTCTGATTAAAGAAAGTCGGAGAAGCGGTCACATCGATGATGACGAACTAGCCTTAGTTGAGAACATCTTTGAATTTTCCGAGCGGATTGCCAGGGAAATTATGATTCCCCGGATCATGGTAGAATGCCTCTATACTGATCTTTCCTTCGAGGAAAATCTCGATATCGTCATGAAAACCCGACATACTCGCTATCCGCTCGTTATGGAAGACAAAGACGATATCCGAGGTATTGTAATCTCATCCGATATTTACAATGCAGCTCTGACACAAGAGATTCATACCATTAACATCGATACCTTCATTCGCCCTGTCCCCCATATCCCTGAATCGATGGAAATCAGTCAGGTTCTCCGTGTCATGCAACGGGAAAGAGTGCACATGGTCATCGTAGTCGATGAGTACGGAGGAACAGCAGGTATTGTCTGTATGGAGGATGTACTTGAGGAAATTGTTGGAGATATTCATGATGAACTAGAGCACGATAAACCAGAGGTTGAAATCTTCGATAGCTATACATCGCTTGATGGACGCTTTTTGCTCGATAAAGTAAATGATTTGTTCAATCTGGATATCGAGGATGACGAGGTCGATACCATTGCTGGCTGGTTCTATCAGCAGCTTGCTGAAAAGCCCATTGTGGGGGTTAGAGTCACTTACAACGGCATCGATTTTGAAATTACCGAGCTCGATAATCTACGCATTAATCGAATAAAGGTCTTTGCTCTGCCTTTTGACGAGGACCTCCTTGAAGAAATCTCTTCTTAACCTGGCGGATCGCCAGGTCTTTTTATTGTTATAGATATTTCAGGGACCGCTGAGGCCCGGACCGCTTGACGCTTAATCGCGATCATTTTGATCGCTATTTGGCGTCACGCGGCCCCAGTGC
>JACMJI010000178.1 GCA_014380705.1 Gorillibacterium sp.
ACAATCCCTAATTCGCTTCTACCGTCTTCGCCTACCTAAAGGGCGAGTCAATTCATTTCCATGTATTACAATTCTAGATCTATATGCTTTACAGGTAGCGTTAAGCCACATAATGCTGCACTGTCTTTGATGAAGCTAGCGCAACGATATAATCTCCTATTAGATTACATTAAATAACGGAAGTAAACATAAACAGTTGAAACCGCTACAGCTCCCAGCATCAGAGGAAAGCCGAGTTTGAGATAGGCAAGGAAAGTGATCCGATGGCCTTCCTTGGCTGCTAGGCCCACTACGATCAGATTCGCGCTTGCGCCAATGAGGGTACCGTTACCGCCAAGGCAGGCACCAAGAGAAAGACTCCACCATAATGGATCTAAATTCGTTACACCCTGCTGACCCATCTCCTGAATTAGCGGGATCATCGTTGCAACGAAGGGGATGTTGTCTATAAATGCAGAGGCAATGGCACTCAGCCATAGAATGATAAGGGAGGCTGCGGTGATATTGCCACCGGTTAAATCAATGGCGCGCTCAGCGAGTGTCGCAATAACCCCAGTCTCCACAAGCCCCGAAACCAGAACGAAGAGACCTACGAAGAAGAAGATGGTTGTCCACTCCACACGCTCCAATGATTTTTCCAAAAACCGTTCACCTGTAAATAATAGAAGCAGGAAAGCCCCAGCGAGTGCTACTGTCGCTGATTCCATGTGGATCGCCTGGTGGATAAAAAAACCGACTATTGTCAAAGCAAGCACGATAAGTGACTTTCTTAGCAATGGCTTATTTGTTATCTCTACCCGCTCATCCAACGTCATAAGTTCGGCCTTGCGCTCTGGTGTGGTGCGCAGAGATTTACGATAAAAGAAAGCGAAGAACAGCGCTGTGAGAATTAAGATAATAATCACGATGGGAGCAAGATTAGTAATAAACTCCATGAAGGTAAGATCTGTTTTACTTCCGATCATGATATTCGGTGGATCGCCGATCATGGTTGCGGTTCCCCCGATATTTGAAGCCATAATCTGACTCATCAGATAAGGTAGCGGGCTAATTCCGAGCTGACGTGTAATGCTGAATGTTACAGGAACCATTAGCAGGACAGTCGTTACATTATCAAGAAAAGCGGAGACTATAGCTGTGATCAGAAACAAAGCTATGAGAATTCGAAGGGGGTCGCCTCCGGCTTTTTTCGCTGCCCAAACGGCTAGAAAGCGGAACATCCCCGTCTCCGCCGTGACAGACACAATAATCATCATCCCAATAAGCAAGCCTAACGTATTGAAATCAATGTGGTGCAGCGCTTCTTCTTGAGGCACAATGCCCAAAGCGACAATCGCTATACCCCCGATCATGGCAATGATGGTGCGGTGGATTTTCTCTGAAATCACAATCCCGTACGTTACGATGAAAATACCAATGGCTAATAAAGCCTGCTGTTCCATAAAAGACCTCCGATTCAAATGCCTTCAAATAATGATTTATTATACTGCTCTCGAAGCCGCGAGTAAAGTATATATTATCAATAATAGGAACACACGTTTGCATAAAAGACTATTATTCGGATATAATGAGAAGAACGGTTGTTCTATTTTGATTTTTTTGAATAAAGAAAAGCTTATGATTTGGGAGGGGTTCATCATGCGTAGAGCTTTTGAGCGATACGTTGGGCAGACCATCGACATCATTTATTTGGATCGACATAACAAGCTGTCGCAGCGGAGAATCCGTGTTCTTTCAGTGGATTCAGAATGTATGATGGCTTATTGTTATGTGCGAAAAGCCCCTCGATTATTCCGTAATGAGAATGTACTCGCGGTAATGCCCGTGCAGCAGCATGCAAACTGACCCCTTATAGGGAAATGACCAGCCATGGAGAACGTTCGCTGTGAAACCCATAGGATTTTTCAAAAACCAGTTCTTTAGGAAGCTGTTAATGAACAGCGGTCTTCTATAATAGAAGCGCCTACGAATCATGGTCTGACGAATCTTCAATACCTTGGGTCATACTCGTCTATCAGGAATGAATTGACGTTTCATCACCAAGAATCCCCTCCCTTTAAGCATGGGGAGTGTCAACCGCGCGGTTCCTCTTTTATATGGATGGCATTTCTGGCATTTTTCTGTATAATAAGAAGGATATGCGAATGATGAATAAGGAGCTGTTTCATAGATGGCGTTAAAAGCCGGAATCGTCGGTCTGCCCAATGTTGGCAAGTCGACTCTATTTAATGCGATTACCCAAGCTGGAGCAGAAGCGGCTAACTACCCTTTCTGCACAATTGACCCTAATGTCGGTGTTGTTGAAGTGCCTGACGAACGTATGCAGAAGCTAGCAGAGATCGTAATTCCTAATCGGATTGTGCCGACTGCTTTTGAATTTGTTGATATTGCGGGTCTAGTTAAGGGAGCAAGCAAAGGCGAAGGTCTGGGCAATAAATTTCTTGCTCATATCCGCGAAGTCGATGCGATTGTTCATGTTGTCCGTTGCTTTGAGGATGAGAATGTAACCCATGTTTCAGGTACAATTGATCCAATCAGCGATATCGAGACGATCAATCTGGAGCTGATTCTTTCTGACATAGAGTCTATAGAGAAACGGATCGAACGCAACAGGAAGAATTTAAAGAACGGTGACAAGAAATTTGCTGCTGAGCTTGAACTTTTGGAGCGGATCAAGGAAGCTCTTTACAACGACAAGCCTGCTCGCAGTGTAGAAATGTCAGATGAGGAACGTTTGATCATCAAGGAAATCCCACTTTTAACGCTTAAACAGATTGTTTACGCGGCTAATGTTAGTGAGGCGGAGGCCGGCAATGCGGAGAACAATCCTTATGTACTTAAGGTGAGGGAATACGCAGCGCATGAGGGTGCCGAAGTCGTAGCGATTAGTGCTAAGGTCGAATCCGAGATTGCCGAGCTTGAAGGCGAAGATAAGGAAATGTTCCTGCAGGAGCTTGGACTAACGGAATCAGGTCTAAATCGTTTAATCCGTGCTGCTTATAAGCTGCTTGGATTAAATACTTACTTCACCGCAGGTGTTCAAGAAGTACGCGCATGGACGATTCGTAAAGGGACAAAGGCCCCTCAGGCGGCGGCAGTTATTCATACCGATTTTGAACGTGGCTTTATTCGGGCAGAGGTTGTATCTTACACAGACCTGGTGAATGCGGGATCAATGAACGCAGCGCGGGAAAAGGGTCAGCTTCGCTTGGAAGGCAAGGACTATGTCGTTGCCGACGGTGATGTCATGCATTTCCGTTTTAACGTTTAGCGAAACGGAATGATAGGGATAGATCAAGGATGGCTGCGAAGAACATAAGGAAGTCGATGAGAAGTAGAAGTAAAATTTTCTTGGAGAATATAAGAACTGTACAGTGCGAACTTAACCTTTCTTATATTAGTAGTAAAGCTTCACAGGGTGGGGCTCTTTTAGAAGAAAGGAAGGCGATAAATTATGCTGGACCGGTTACAAGCGCTGGCAGACCGCTACGACAAGCTGAGCGAATTGCTGTGCGATCCGGATGTGGCGAGCGATGCAGGGAAGCTTAGGGATTATTCCAAGGAGCAGTCTGACCTTCAGGACGCTTATGAGGCTTATAACGAATATAAAACGGTGTGTGAAGAATTCGACGCGGCCAAGGTTATGCAGAGCGAGAAGCTTGACGATGATATGCGCGAGATGGTCAAGGGAGAACTTGACGACCTCTCCAAACGCAAAGAGAAGCTGGAAGAGACATTAAACTTCCTCATGCTTCCTAAGGACCCGAACGATGACAAGAACGTGATTGTGGAAATTCGAGGTGCCGCAGGAGGCGATGAAGCTGCTTTGTTCGCCAGCGAACTCTACCGGATGTATACACGCTATGCTGACAATCAAGGCTGGAAAGTGGAAGTGCTGGATACCAACTTAAACGATCTCGGTGGCTTTAAAGAGGTTGTGTTTATGATTGCGGGCAAAGGTGCTTACAGCAAGCTGAAGTACGAAAGCGGTGCCCACCGGGTGCAGCGGATTCCTGTAACGGAGTCTGGTGGCCGGATTCATACCTCTACCTCTACGGTGGCGGTTATTCCGGAAGCGGAGGAAGTAGAAGTTGACATTAGCGATAACGATATCCGGGTAGATACATTCTGTTCCAGCGGAGCAGGCGGCCAGTCGGTTAATACAACGAAATCTGCTGTACGGGTAACCCATATTCCAACGGGGATCATCGCTACATGTCAGGATGGTAAATCACAGAACAAGAACAAAGAAAAAGCGCTGCAGGTATTACGCGCTCGTGTTTATGACAAGTTCCTTCAGGAAGAGAATTCCAAGTATGCGGATGAGCGGAAAAGCAAGGTAGGAACCGGTGATCGCAGTGAGCGGATTCGTACCTATAACTATCCTCAAAGCCGAGTAACTGATCATCGCATCGGGCTGACCCTACACCGTTTGGACTCGATTCTCAATGGTGATTTGGATGAGATTATCTCAACGCTGACTGTTGCTTCCCAGGCTGATTTGCTTGAGAATGCCGAATAAATAAGGAGGCAAGTGGGATGACGGATCCGAATAAGGAACACTTCGAACCGGAACAGCCCCCCTCCAACACGACGATAAGAGAAGCCTATGTTGAGGCTTCTTCTTTTTTGCGGGGAAGAGGCATCATGGAACCGGAGAGCTGTGCACAGCAACTTGCTGAACATGTGCTGGGGCTGACACGTTCAGAGCTTTTTCTGCGTTTTGCGGATATTTTTCCGTCCGAGGCGACAGGGGCATGGCGTGAAGCGGTTAGCCGCAAAGGCAGAGGTGAGCCGCTGCAATATATTATAGGGGAGCAAGAATTCTACGGTCTCCCCTTCACGGTGAACCCAGCCGTGCTCATCCCGCGACCGGAAACAGAGCTGCTTGTCGAGGCTTTGATCCAGCACGGACGCCGTATGTGGCCATGCGCCGCGGATAATGAGGGGCGAGGATTGCAGCAGCCTGTACTTGTTGACATCGGTACAGGGAGTGGCGCGATTGCAGTGACAATCGCTAGCATCTGCACAGATTGGCGCGTTACAGCAACCGACATCTCTCCTGCTGCGCTAGGCGTTGCTCAGAAGAATGTGGAGCGCAACGGAGTAGGAAAAAGGATTGATTGGCTCACGGGTGATCTGCTTCAACCCGTTATTGCGGCGGGTCTCGCTCCAAACATACTAGTCTCCAACCCTCCATACATTCCAAGCCGAGATATTATGGAGTTGCAGCCGGAGGTGCGAATTCATGAGCCGCATTTGGCACTCGATGGGGGACCAGATGGTTTGGAGCCTTACCGCCGCATCGTCATGCAGATGGCTGATCTTCCCGCTTACCCAGCACTTGTTGGCTTTGAAGTCGGCATCCATCAGGCCGAAGCCGTTACAGAGCTGCTAAGCAACCTCCGCCAGTGGGACTGGGTCGAGACAGTTCCCGACTTGGCGGGAATTGCCCGCCACGTTATTGCAGGTAGAGGATTTAGGTAGAAGTAGCAAAGCGCAGCAAGG
>JACMJI010000179.1 GCA_014380705.1 Gorillibacterium sp.
ATGAACAGTATTTCAGCCGAGTATTCAAAAAGTCTGTAGGCCAATCACCGCTTCAATACCGACAAAAGAGTTAACAATGATATGCGCTTTTTATCCGGACAACGGAAAAAGTGCATTTTTTATGGAAATAAATCAAGATTACTATATATAATCGTTATGCTCACACAATAAAATAACAATTCCAATGAATATTCACGAAATAGTTCAAGTCTCAAGGAAGGAAACCATGGGATGATAAATTTGATGCCAATATAATCAATTAGAAGGAATAGTATTACAAAAATTTATTGAGAGGTGACGAATATGAACCTTATGTTGAAAAAGGTATTTATGTTTAGTTTGTTAATTGTATTTATTATTACTGCAACGCCTTCAACAAGTTATGCAGCAAATTTCTCCTGGTCTTTCGGTAATGACGTGACGGCTAGCTCATTTAATTATTTGGATGTCGATCCGGGTATTCTCCGAGATGGCAGCGATCTATGGGTTGTTTACACCGGAGGTGGAGGAGGGGACGGACGGATATTCCGCTTCAAGGGCACCAACATGGACAACTTGACTGCACAGCCAGATGGTCTGTTAGACAGTTCTTTTACAAAACCCAATGGTGATGATAAATATTGGCTGGGAGCAATGTGGCGTGACCCCCTAGACGGAAAGTGGTATGCAGTCGCCCATTTGGAATTTAAATATGAAGGCAAACCTTATTTCACTCATTATCGGAGATTGGGGCTCGCTACTTCTACTGATAAAGGCGCAAACTGGCATTATCAAGGAGATATTCTCACAAGCGACAATCCTTATATAAAAACAGAATTCGATGGCAACTTCTATGACTTTGGGGAAGGAGATCATAAACTGTACGTTGATACCGCAGGCGGATACTTCTATTTGTATTATCAAGCGGCGTGGGTAGATAAAAGGGATGGAAATCGTTACGGATCAATGCGAGTTGCACGCAGCCCGATTTCAGCAAAAATGGCTCCAGGCTCGTGGAAGAGATGGTATAAAGGCTCGTGGAACGAAAATGGTCTTGGTGGTCATGACGGTGATGTGTTCAACTATGCCGACAGTTCCGTCGTATTCTACAGCACTTACCTCAACAAGTTTGTAGCTATCATCAACCGGTTTGACGGAAGTGCAGCAATTTCCACGGCAACGAATTTATCAACACAAAATTGGAGCGCTCAAGAGAAGTTTCACGATCCAGTGAATGGAACCAATAGGCTTAAATGGTACAATGTTCCTGTGGATGTAAATGGTGAACGGCAGCAGCTCGGTCAAACGTTTCGTCTCTATTCATCCCAGTCCTACTCAGGAAACGTCAACACAAAGTACATGAACATAACCTTTGGTTCAGGGACTGTTACTCCGGTGACGTTTGCAAATACTTATTCTCCGGAATGTGTGAATGACTATAATTCCGGATGGTGCAAAGTAATCAATTATGGCTTCGAAGAGGGGAATTTATCCGGATGGGCGGGAAGCGGAGGCGCCAGCGTCATAAGCAGTCAACATCGAAAAGGTGTCTATTCTCTTCAGCTCGGGGCATCAAATAGCAGCGCGGAACAGGTTGTGACAAATTTGAAGCCGAATGCAACTTATAAATTGCGAGGGTATATGAAAACGGCATCTGGCGAAACAGTTTATATAGGTGTCAAAAATTATGGCGGCGCCGAGGTAAGCCAGAGTATCAGCAATACTACGTTTACGAGAGCCGAGGTCACGTTTACTACCGGTGCTTCAAACACTAACGCAACAATCTATTATTATAAAAGTACGGGAAGTTCATCAGCATTCGCTGACGATATGGGAGTGGACGAATACTCCTCTGTAATTAAGGACGACTCTGATGGCGCAATTGTCTATTCCGGTGTCTGGGATACGACGATCTGGAACCCAGGTTATTATAATAATACGGTACATTATACCACTGCGACAGGGGCTACAGCCCAACTTTCCTTTAGTGGAAGCAGTATTCAATGGTACGGCGTTAAAGGAAATGGACAAGGCAAGGCTGATGTGTACATTGATGGCATACTTGATGCAACTGTCGATCTATACCAAGCTACGCGAACGAATACCGTTTGTTATACCAAGACAGGATTGGCTGCCGGAAACCACACGATTCGAATTATAACGCGAAGTGACAAGAATCCGTTGTCCACCGATAAGTATGTAGAAGTCGATTATTTCAGATATTAATCCTGATAGAGGACCCTACCCAGGCTATACAATGAGGAAGGGTCCTTTCTAATTAATCTGATAAACTACTTAAGTAAAGGAGATTTTATGTACATTACTAATCTTAGATGTGAATATCACGATAACCCATTGGGAATTGATAGCGTACAACCGCGATTAAGCTGGTTAATCCATTCGAAACAACGCGGTGAGCAACAAACAGCTTACCGTATCTGGGTTGCTTCCTCTCGGGAGTTGCTAAATGATCAACAGGGTGATCTTTGGGATTCTGGAAAAGTACTGTCCAACCAAACCATTCAAGTGGAGTACGACGGGGAGATGCTTCGTTCCAGAATGAACTGTTATTGGAAGGTGCAAGCATGGGACATGGATGGAATTCCCTCAGAATACAGTGAAATAGAAATGTGGTCGATGGGACTTCTAGAGGAAGCGGACTGGCAAGCCATTTGGATCGGAGTAGATTCACTTCCAGGCGATGATACTATTATTGCTGAAGGAACGGTACCCGCGCCTCGTTACTTACGGAATAATTTTGAAATCTTGGGAATGTTGAAATCTGCAGTATTATATGTGACGTCTTTAGGCGTATATGAAGTTCATCTGAACGGTAAAAGAGTCGGGGATCATTTGTTAGCGCCGGAGTGGACGAATTATCATAAAAGAATTCAATACCAGACTTACGAGGTGACGAAACTTCTGGCTTCTGGCTCCAATACGATCGCCGCCGTTCTCGGTAACGGTTGGTGCTGCGGGTTGTGGCAATTCTGGCCGCCGAAGATGCAAACGTATAGCGACCAACCTTACTTGCTTCTGCAACTGGAAATCGAGTTGGAAAATGGTCAAAAATTCATGATCGTATCCGATGACAAATGGAAGGGATTTTCCTCAGGACCCATTCGGTATTCTGGTCTCTACGAGGGTGAGACTTATAATGCATTAATGGAAATGCCAGGATGGGATTCAGCGATGTTCGATGACCAGAGTTGGAGGAAGGTCAGGACGAGTAATCGAAAGATGAGCAAGCTTGTTTGGCAACGCAGCGAGCCCATCCGTGTTACCAATGAAATTCCACCGATTGAGATCACGGAACCTAAACCGGGAGTTTACGTTTTTGACATGGGACAAAACATGGTTGGCTGGTGCCGATTGAACGTTCAAGACGAAGCTGGCGCTACGATTATCATGAAGCACAATGAGATGTTAAATCCCGACGGAACCGTGTATATGGATAATCTCCATGCCGGTCACTTGGGGAAAGGTGACAGACAAATGATCCGTTATACCTGTAAAGGAGGGGGCGATGAAGGATATGAGCCTCATTTCACATATATGGGCTTCCTGTTACTTCAACGTAGCGGAAGCCCATATATGTGATATGAGCCACAGTTAACATAAATGGGCTTACCCTACGGTGA
>JACMJI010000180.1 GCA_014380705.1 Gorillibacterium sp.
CTCACTTACATGATTGGCAGTGAGGACGATGTGGGGTTTGTGAAAAGTTAGGGTTTTGGCTTTCGGATGCTGAAACTGAAAATGGAGTAGCGGACGGTTAGGGTCAACGGTGATGCATGAATCTGCTCGTATGGTCATGGATTCTCCTGGCTGTTCTTGCGATATTTTTGCGGTGATGAACCGATGGCTGCTTTAAATACTCGACCGAAGTGAGTTACGCTCTGATAGCCTACCTGCAGTGCAATCTCTGTCACACTGAGATCCGTTTCCTGAAGCAGCTTGCGAGCTTCTTCAATTCTGACGTGATTCATGTAGGATATGATGGAAAGTCCAGTCACTTGAGTAAAGATTCTGCTCAAATAAAAGGGACTGATATGAAATAAATTCGATAGCTGGCCAAGGGTTAATGTATCGGCATAATGCGTACCAATATACTGGGCCACCTCAGACACTTTATGATGCAAGGAGTTGGGATAATCGGCAATTTCTGTTGGTCGCCCTTCCGTCATACGCAATAAAATGATGAGTAGCTCCGATAGTAGAAGTCTAGTGTATGCCTCATGACCCGTCTGCCTTGTCTCCTGCTCGGTCAGCATCTTCGTCATAAGTGCGCGAACAGCGCCCTGCTCCTTCTGATTAAGCCGCAAGAGCGGGAATCGAGCAAAAATATTCGTTACTTCTGTTTCCCATTGCGGCAGGAGATTTCCAATCGCTTCCTTGCGAAAGTTAATCAATATCCTTTCATGCGAGCCCTTGCGCGTGCTTGTTGTTTTATGGAGCGCATGTACAGGGATGAGGATAAGGTCACCTTTACGAACATGATAAGCGCGATCCTTAATAAAATAACAGCGTTCACCAGAGAGCAAGTAATAAATTTCCCAGGCATCATGAAAATGATGTTGATCCATATTAAATTCATCTGTTCGTTTAGCCAATTCAATCGTAAATAGTGAGTTAATGGGTGCAAGCTCTCCGTGATCATTCATCACAATACCCCTCCCTGCTTCATCCCATTATAGCAAGTAAAGTTGAACTTTTCAGCAAGAATTGTTGAAGTTGGCGTAAATCAAACTATATATGGCGTAGACCAATCATTATTATCCTTAATTTGGATTTTGTAAAATAATGAGGAGATTAGAAAGGGCTTATAGCAAAGCGTGTAGCCACTCTACCTTAAGCCCCTCTATTAATCAAACGCAGGTTTCATTTTATATAGTCCTTATTCCGTACCTGTCGGTGTCAGGTGGACAGCCATCCCGCCACTCGGCAGAAGCTGCGCTGGAAGATGGTCGCCTCCAGTAGGGTTTTTCTGCACATCGAATACCCGGCGGAAGTTTTAGGTGTTTATAATGGCTTAGCTGATGGAGCAAATGTTCTTTTCTATTTTTATTTCTGCACCGTTGCCGTTCCGAATAGATTAGGTATAAAGCGGTTTGGGAGGCTTCAACTCATGCAAACATTTTATACCGTACGACCTGGTGATACGCTTTCGGCTATCGCCAAAAGGTGGGAGGTGCCTCTACCTGCTATCCTTGCAGCGAATCAGGCAGCTCCACCGTATTCAATTTACCCCGGACAACAGATTTCTGTACCGTCAATTGTGGTCACTGTACAGGTGAAACCCGGGGATTCTCTCTATTCTTTAGCGCAAGCTTATGGAATTCCTCTATCTGTGATCATAGAAGCGAATCAACTCCGACCACCTTACACTATCTACGCGGGTCAGTTGCTGCTCGTCCCGCCGGGCGTAACCTACTATGTGGTGCAGCCAGGAGATACGCTTTATTCGTTGGCCGGTAGGTACAACGTGGGCACAGCGGGTGTTCGCAAACCAGAGCTCATCCGCTTAGCTAATCGTTTGCCTAATGATGCGATCTATGCAGGAATGCGTATCATCATTCCCTATGCGCCTCCGGGTGGAGTTGGAGCGATCGCTTATACTGCAAGTTGTGGGGGAGCATTTAACTTGTGGTTATATGATCCAACAAGCGGGCAAAATCGAGCGATTGGCGGGCAACAGGCAGCTGAACATTCAGTTCCCTACTGGTCACCGGACAATCGCCGAATCGCATTTATTGGGAGTCAGGGCGTGCTGTTCGTTCTGGATGTTCTTCTAGGTACAAACCTCAGGATAGATCAGATTAAGCCCTATACTACCCTTACCTGGTCCCCTGACAGCAGACGGCTAGGTTACACAAAGCCGAATGGAATTGTCCTATATGATTTACAAACCTTTTCTTCCACAACTATGCCCCTACCTGGAGCGCGGCAAGTGCAGTGGTTCCCCTCCGGTGATAAATTACTGTTCACTGCCCAGGACAATACAGGCGTAGAACAACTCTATGAGATCCGTACGAATGGAACAGAACATCGACAAATCACTCGTAATCGGGAAGGTGCCATGAATAATATGGAACTCTCCCCAAATGGCGCATATGCACTCTTCACATCACCCGGCGCAAGCATCTCTATCATCTATGTCGTGGAGTTAGCCTCAGGGAATATCAACAGCCTGACAGGAAGCACACAGGCTAAAAATTATCATCCTAAATGGTCCCCCGATAGCACTTCCATCGGCTTTAGCGCGACTGAATATTCCGATCGAAGAGGATACTTCTCTACCATTCGGACGGAACGCCGGCAAGGAGGCAATCAACAAGTACTATCTGTATCCGATTGCTTCAGCACTCCAGTTAGTTGGTCACCTGCCGGAGAGGCGATTGCCTATCTCTCTGGCTGCACAGACCAAGGGCAAACAAACGAGCTATGGGTCGTTCATTTACGCCATCCTGCCCCTGTCCGCGCCATTGCTGGGGCTGGTGCTATCACTGCCTTGCAATGGTCACGCGGAGCAATTCCCCGTCTAGGAACGGCATTCTTCAGTAGTGCTGCTTACAAGGTCGCTTTCCCATATCCATCTGATTGGCGCCGTGTCAATGAAACTCGGTATGAAGGGGTCGCTGGCTTCTTCCAAATCTCCGCCATATCCAGCGACCAGCCCCTACAAGAATTATGCCGCACCGAAGCTTATCACAGGTTAATGCCTTACGGCTCATCGCCGCGGATCGTTCCTGCAAGGGTACAAGGACGTGAAGCCTGTTACATCTTCCCCTCGGCAGACCAATCGCCTGAGCTGCGAGGGCAAGCTGCGCTGATTGCTGAATACCCTGAGCCTGTTGCGATCAATGGAACCACATACAATTACTTCATCCTGTGGGCTACCCAACCCTACATTCAAATGATGGTCAACGGCTTAAGATTCTTATAGTCGCCACTCCTGAGGTTGTCCGCAAACAGAACGTCATTGTCTATACTTGGGCGTCGCTGTGCGTTTAATGACGTTAACCTCATTCTATACCTGTTTCTTATCGCCTTCCTGACGTTCGATTCAGTTTTCAGTTTATTGCTGGTGAAGCGGAGGAAATGGCAGAGTGAATAAGTGGAAATTTCCAGTTAAAATCATTAAAAAACTCCATTAGCCTATAAATAAATGGATTTTTCAAGCTATTTCAGATGATTCCGTCCAGTTTTGATGAATAATTCAAAAATAACTGGATAAATCCATTTATAAAGTCTCAGGACGATGTCATGGTTCAAATTAACATGCATTTTCCACTTATTTCAATCCTAACAAAGAAGATTACGGCTAGGAGCCAGCTTTACCTCCAATAAAATTTCATGACAAATTTAATGCAACGCTAATGATAAGAAGTGCCGCCTTAGCGGCATGGCATTCTAATATAAGAACAAGGGGAACGTTAGGGGTCAAATTACTCTGACGTTCCTCTTTGCATGGAAACACCCCTTTTTCTCTTGATCAGCGGAATTTTGATATCGTCGAAGTTTTCAGCAAGAATTGTTGAAGTCACCTTAAATCCAACAATATATGTCGTGCAGCAATTATTATTTTGCCTTAATGTAAGTCTAAGTAAATGATCAGCGGGGGTACAAAGATGAGTGAACAAACACATCGTGACATCAAAATCGCTTACATCGGAGGAGGATCGCGCGGTTGGGCCTGGGGGTTAATGGGGGATCTAGCGGGGGAAAAAGCTATTTCCGGCACAGTTGCGCTTTATGATATTGATTTTTCTGCTGCTAAGGACAACGAAATCATTGGAAATCAATTAAATGAACATCCAGATTCGATTGGAAAATGGACCTATGAGGCTTTCCGTTCCCTACCTGATGCGCTAAAAGGGGCAGATTTTGTCATTATCTCCATTCTACCGGGTACCTTTGACGAGATGCACTCTGACGTCCACCTTCCTGAAGAATATGGTATCTACCAATCTGTCGGTGACACCGTCGGTCCCGGGGGTATCATTCGAGCTCTGCGCTCCATTCCCATGTATGTTGAAATTGCCGAAGCCATTCGCGATCACGCTCCCGCCGCTTGGGTAATCAATTATACAAATCCGATGAGCCTGTGTACACGCACATTATATGAGGTTTTCCCAGAAGTTAAAGCCTTTGGCTGCTGTCATGAGGTTTTTGGTACCCAGCAATTAATGGTAGAAATGCTTGAAGATATGTGCGGGATCAAAAGAGTAAACCGTCGTGACATCGAAGTCAATGTGCTCGGCATTAATCACTTTACCTGGCTGGATCGGGCATCCTATAAGGGAATGGATCTCTTCCCCATCTACCGTGAATTCGCTAATAAATATGCCGAAACCGGCACGGGGGACAACTCACAGACAGACCACTGGTTAAACAGTTTCTTTGGTTCGGGTAACCGAATTCATTTCGACCTGTTCCGTCGCTATGGAGTTATTGCAGCAGCGGGTGACCGGCATCTTGCCGAATTTATGCCTCATTCTTGGTATCTCTCTAGTCCAGAACGGGTTCATGAGTGGAAAATAGGTCTTACACCCGTCTCGTGGCGTAAGGAAAACCGTAAAAATCTACTGATCCGGAGCAAAAAACTAATCGATGGCACCGAGAAAATGACACCAAAGCCAAGTGGCGAGGAAGGTGTAGAAATGCTCCTTGCCTTGCTTGGTTCTGGACGAATCATTACGAACGTGAACTTGCCAAATCGTGGTCAAATAACCAACCTACCACTCGGGGCCATTGTTGAGACCAATGCCGTCTTTGGTGCCAACTTAGTACAGCCGTTGTTAGCCGGGGCGCTTCCTGAAGCTGTCAATAACCTGGTAATTCGTCACTTGTACAATCAGGAAACCACCCTTCAGGCAGCACTCAAAAAGGACAAAGCCGTTGCATTCCGTGCTTTCGCAAATGATCCCCTGGTATCCATTCTAGCTCCTAATCGCGCTGAGGAACTATTCAACAGGATGTTGGACAACACCAAGGCTTATTTGCCCGGCTGGGAACTGTAATTGCTAGAAGAAACGGGTACCGTTCTTATTGGACGGTTCATCCAAAGCTAGCTGAAGCCAATTTAGATCATTGAACGGTAGACCTAAAAAAAGTACAGGAGCTAGCATGGCTAACAGCTGCTTGCCAGATCATGAAAAAGATCGCACCCCATTAGGCTAAGATAGACTAATGGATGCGATCCTATATATTTTTCGATCAGAAGAAGGAAACACTCGTTCGCATGTCGTATACTTAAATAGATTGTGGAAATATTTAACGATAAGGAGGCTGAACGAAGATGTTTCATACGATTGAAGATTTTCTCAGCGATTGGAACAATGAGGTCCAAAGCACACAGAGGATTTTGGATGCCTTAACCGATGATTCTCTGCATCAAGCGGTATCCCTTGACGACCGCACCTTAGGCCGTATAGCCTGGCATCTCGTTGGAACTTTACATGAGATGCTGTCCCGAACTGCCCTTACCTTTGACGCTCCGGCGGAAGATGCCCCTGTTCCTGATTCGGCTGTTGAGATCGCAACCGCCTATCGGACAATTAACGAAGCAATGGTTAATGCAATCCGCACACAGTGGACGGATGCTTCCTTGAGTGAGACCCATAATATGTATGGGGAAGATTGGCCTAACCATGTGACTTTAAACGTCCTGATCAAGCATCAAATCCACCACCGAGGCCAAATGACCGTTCTTATGCGGCAGACAGACTTACCGGTTCCTGGCATTTACGGTCCTTCTCGGGAAGAATGGAGCACCTTCGGCGCAGAGGCTCCAAACATTTAACAAAGAATAGGGCTGAGACAGGTTAAGTTCATTAACCAGCCTCCGCCCTATTCTTTGTTAAAAAAGTAGATATATAAGTAATAACGACCAACGATGACTATTTACCCAATAGCAAATTATCGTATACTTAAATCATACATTTTGACAGTGTGCCGCAACCCGAAGCTCTTGAAGGAGGCTTTTTTCTGTGAACGATAATCCAGCAGCTGACCATTCCTTTATTTTCGAACATATGTATAATCACTCC
>JACMJI010000181.1 GCA_014380705.1 Gorillibacterium sp.
ACAGCGAATCGACCTTTCAGGATTCAATGGTGAGAAACTTGGAGAAAAGCTTGGATTAAAGCATTCGGAGCCCCTAGTGGGACATCCGTTATGTCAGCGTCCATATAGACTGGATATAAAAATGGTTTGAGCAGTGGGTTAGACTGCTCAAACCATTTTGAGTTCTTTACCGGAACCGTGCACTAAGACCCTAAAGTCCTGGCTTAAACACCTGTTGGCATAGGTGCAGGTGTAGCGCAGGTACTGCGCATCTGATAGTGCCTGCCTTCAAGAGCCGCGTCATGAAAGCCATGCATCACTTCGAGCACATGGGAAGCAAGCTCTCCGCTGGCGCGATGTGGTCGGCCTTCAAGAATCGCCTCCACCATATCGGCAGCTCCGATACCGCGGCTGTTATCCGCGTTCCCGTGAGTCAGAGTAATCTCTTCCCAGCCCTCTGCGCCTCTACGCTTAAGCTTAACGGGCCCACCAAAGCTGTTTGGATCAGGGACGGAAAGCGTTCCCTCACTGCCGTATACTTCAATGCGAGGAACATCACTTCCACCGAACACATCAAAGCTTGTAGTGATCGTACCGATCAGACCCGAAGCAAAATCCATGATCCCGGCAATATGTGTCGGCACATCCACTGTGATCTTCTCCCCAGCTTTCGGTTCACTGGTAATCAGCCGCTCAGCAAATGATATCCGTGTGGAGGCCGTAACCCGTTTAATCGGTCCAAGCATAGCCACAAGCGCCGTCAAGTAGTAGGGTCCCATATCAAACATAGGTCCGCCACCCAACTTATAATAGAACTCCGGAGCTGGATGCCAGCTTTCGTGGCCACCGCACAGCATGAAGGCAGCTGCACCCGTGGGAACACCGATCGCTCCCTCCTGAATGAGCTTGATGCAGGTTTGAATTCCACCGCCCAGGAAGGTGTCTGGTGCACAGCCAACGCGAAGCCCCTTCTCGTCAGCAAGCTTTAGAATGCTTGCCGCTTCTTCCCTTGTCACCGCAAGTGGCTTCTCCAGATAAACATGCTTGCCCGCTTCAAGCGAAAGTCTTGCAACCTCAGCATGCGCTTGAGGTATCGTCAGGTTAAGGACAAGTCCAATCGTCGAATCATCCAGCAATTCCTGCACCGAGCAGCCCTGAACACCGTGCTCAATACCTTTGGCCTTGGCCCGCTCCACATCAAGATCGGCACAAGCAACAAGCTCTAAACTACTGAAGCGTTTGGCATTCTCAAAATAGATCCCGCTGATATTCCCGCAGCCGATAATTCCTACTTTAATCCGTTCCATCTTACGTCTTCCTCCTTGTTTTAGCGCGTAGCCCAAAGCATGCCTTGGCGCATCATCCGCTTCGTTTCTGGCATATCAACAATATTCGCTTGATGTCCAAGTGAACAGTAGAATACTTTACCCTCACCATAGGCTTTGGTCCATGCCACCGGCATTTCCACATCACCGAAGTTCGAAACCGCCAATACCTTATTTGCAGGATCAACATGCATATAATATTGCTCGCTGACGACTTCAAAATCTTCAAGACCTGCCATTATAGGGTGATTCTTATCCTTGATTCGAACGGTATAACGTACACCGTCATTACCTGGATGAGCTACCCATTGACCACCGACCATGTACTGAAATTCCGTCTCGTTACGAAAGGAATCGCCTAAACCTCCGTGACAGCCTGCAATACCTACACCACTTTTAACAGCTTCGAGCAAGGGATTTAATTGTTCTGCCGTAATCGTTCCCATGGTCCAACTCAGGACGATGAGATCCAAGTTCTTCAACCGCTCTCCGTCCGTTAAGCTATCCAGCGTATCAGAAACCTCCACCTCGTATTGCTCTTCCCGCAACACCTCTGCTAATAGCTCCGTAACTTCCTTTGGTTGATGTCCATCCCAACCACCTTGTACCAATAACACTTTTTTCATGATCCTAACCTCCAAAGTTTATAGAAATAAGTTATCGAACGTGCTGTTACATTTCTGCAATCTTTACCCAACGTCTTTCCTCGATAGAACGTTCAACCGCCGACAAAACCTCCTGGCATTTAACACCATCAAGGAAGTTTGGAACGGGCTGCCGATCCTCACTTAGTGCCTGCATCAACTCAAGCATCTCATGAACAAATGTCTGCGAATAGCCTATGGTATGTCCTGCAGGCCACCAAGCATCCATGTAAGGATGCGCCGCGTCTGTCGCGAGCACCCGGCGAAAGCCTTGAACATCCTCCGCATCATCGGTAAAATAAACCTCAAGCTCATTCATTCGCTCAAAGTCGAATTTCACACTGCCTTTACTGCCGTTTATTTCAAAAGAATTCGTACAGCGATGCCCTGCAGCAAAGCGGGTTGCCTCAAAACTGCCGAGCGCACCATTTGCAAACCTCGTAAGAAACAGGGTTGCATCATCCACCGTAACTTTACCTTTGGGTCCCTCTTTGCTTCCTTTGGCACTGAGACCGGTCATGGAATCGGCAATTGGCCGCTCCTTAATGAAGGTCTCGCTCATACCGACTACCTCCGTCATCCCACCGATCAGATAATGTGCCAGGTCTATGAGATGCGCACCCAGGTCACCATGCGAGCCGGAGCCTGCCACTTCCTTATCCAAACGCCAGACAAGTGGAAAATTCGGATCAATAATCCAATCCTGAAGAAACCAAGCGCGGAAGTGATAGATTTCGCCTAGACGACCTTCAGCAAGCAATCTCTTTGCCAACATTATGGCTGGAACAAAGCGATAGCTAAAGCCAACCATATGCTTGATGCCAGCCTCCTCAGCCGCCTTCAGCATCTCACGGGAGTCCGCAAGCGTCAGGGCGAGTGGCTTCTCACAGAAGACATGCTTACCTGCCTTTGCAGCAGCAATTGCGATTTCCTTGTGAGCATTGCTCGGAGCATTAATATCAATTACATCGATCGCTTCATCAGCCAAAAGCTCGTGCCAATCCGTTACATAGCCTGCCCAACCAAACCGGTCTGCTGCTTCCGCTACACCTTGTGCATCCCGACCACAGATCGTCTTCATGATGGGCTTCGGCGCATCAGGGAAAAACATCGGCAGCTCGCGATAAGCCTGACTATGCGCTTTACCCATAAACTTGTAGCCGACCATGCCTACTGTCACCTGTTTCATGAACATCCTCCTTCGTGAGTTAAACTAGACTTACGAACAACCAATGTTGTTTCTAACACTTCATGAAACGTTTCATCGACAGCTTCGCTGCTAAGCCTTTCGAGAAGCTTATGGGCAGCTAACCGACCCATCTCAAAAAAAGGAACATGAACGGAAGTAATTGAGGGTTCTGTTAACCTCGCTTCCTCCGAATTATCATATCCAACGACTGCAATTGCCTGTTTATGTGTTCCATTTGACTCCCGACAGCCTTGCAGAAAACCAATAGCCATTCTATCATTGGCCGCAAAAACCGCATCTATTCCACAGTTTGCCTCTAGAATGTCACGGGCTGCTACTCGTCCGCTTTTGCTGCTATAATTCCCGGTAAAAAGAAGCTTCTCCTCAAAGCGTAATCCCGCTTCCTCCAGAGCTCGTCGATATCCGACAAGCCGATCTCTACTGTTAGAGTACCTCATCGGACCATTTAGGAAGGCAATTCGACCATACCCTTGTTGAAGAAGATGCCTCACAGCCTGTTGGCTGCCGGAATTATGACTCGCATCCACTACGTTAAACAAATCTTCGTCAAAGTGTTGATTAATCAGGCAGAAGGGCAAGCCCTCCGCTCGCAAACGGCAGAATTCCTTCTTATCCTGTGGCAAATCGGATGCCCCTAGAAACAGACAGGCATCTACCTTTTGCGTATAATACCATTTGGCGAAATCCCCTGTTCCAGGCTCCCAGAAAAGCAGGAGCAAGTTGTACCCGTATTCCTGTGCCACTTCACCGATACCACTTAGAATCTCGGAAAAATACGGGGTGGACAGCAATCGAACTTTGGGCAGGTAAGGGAGAACCACACCAATATTTCCACTTCGACCGCGAGCGAGGCTTCTGGCAAGTGAACTCGGGTGGTATCCGAGCAAATCTGCGGCAGCAAGAACCCTGTTCTTCGTATCCTCGCGCATCGGTCCGATTCCATTAAGTACGCGAGATACAGTTGCTTCTGAGACGCCTGCCTTCACTGCAACATCTTTTCTGGAAGCCATCTTCATCTCCTATACACTTTTTATGTACACGCGTACATCTTAGCTCGAATAGTATGGACTGTCAACTACTTTTGGCAATCAAGGATAAACGCCTGTCGGCGTCCTAAGGCGCCGTGCGTTTACCGATGCGGAATCAGAATTAACATATAATATTTTATACAGTCTGATATAGTAAAAAAAGGGGGAAGACTCCCCCCCCTCAGGCCGCCCGGAAACCAACTTACATCCGTCCATTCCATCTCGCGTATTTACGGACTCTGTGATAGATACTTTTGTCCTCTAGCTTCTTGAAAATATAAAAGTCTGGTGATGTATTGACCTCTATAATCCAGGGCCGTAGATCTGTACTTACACCAATATCTAGTCCAACCTCAGTAATAGCGGGAAAATGCTTATACATTTGAGCACCAACCAGTTGACCGAGTCTTTTAAGCTGCTTAATGAAGACCTCTTTTCTTTTCCCTTGGGCGTGTGCAGCAAGCAATTTCTCCACATCATGTAAAGATCCACCGTTATGATAGTTGGTCACTATTTTACCCTTGTGGGCGACTCGTCCGATCATTCCCGTGGTTATCCATTCTTTATTCGGCGTTAATTGTGCCAAAACACGTATATCAAAGGGCCGACCGGAATAACGAAGCAGGTTGATTCCTCTTTGCACTAGATAAGGTTTTCCGTTTGTTGACATTAGCAGACTGTCATACAATTGACCAAAGCTTGAAAAGGATCGCCGATAAGCTCCGATTTGGTAGCGATAAAGGTAATCCTTATCTTTCAGCCGCTCAACCTTCATCACGCCTCGACCATGCATACCTACAACAGGCTTGATGTACACCATGTTGTACACATTGAGCATATAATTCAGAGTATCGCCTGTCATCCATTCCGTTGGAGCGATAAATTTGCTGATTTCACTGCTCTTCAGTAAAGCTTGCGTCTTCTTCCACTTGCTCCCTACATGCCTCGGCAACTACCTCACCACCCATAACCTGAATTAGAGGCTCCAATGAACCATATAGTTGAGATAAAGTCTCTGCGGTTCGATGCCAACCAAAACTACTCCGCATATCGTTCCTAGCTGTCTCTCCCATAACGACCGCTCCTTCTGGATTAAGAGCAAGCCTGCATATCGCTCTAGCAAAAGGAAGAGCTCTTTTGTACCCAACTACAAGGTATCCATTTCTCTCATGCTGAATGATTTCAGGTATACCCCCATTAGCTGATGCAACACAGGGAAGACCAGATGCCATTGCCTCGACGTTCACCAAACCAAATGCCTCGTGTTTCTGTGAAGGACAAACAAAACAGTCTGCAAGCCAATACGCGTTGTGCATGCTTTGATGGGATAAGTTGCCAAGAAACTTCATCGGTACCTTCCGATTTTTAGCCAATAATCGAATATGGTTCGCATAACCTCTTGTTCCACTGCTGCCTGCCACGACCAATACGGCCGAGGGGACTTGCCTCCTTAGCTTCTCAACCGCGTGTACCAGCACCTTTAGTCCTTTTCGTGGTACAACCCGACCTGCAAACAGCACAGAATAGGTGCCCACAAGGCCAGCCTGTTGGCGTAGATAGGCCCTTTCCTCATCAAGTGGTTGGCGAAACCGCTCAAAGTCTACGCCAAGATGAACCATATGGATATGATTGCGCAGCTTTGGAAAACGATTGCCTAAGTGATTCTGGAGTGAAGCGCTGTTAGCAATGATCAGATCAGCCCGAGCGAGACGGTTCGCCGTTCTTTTCCCCGCTGCTGTATAGGTTAGAGAATGCAAGAAGATGGAGATCGGGGTATGTGGAAACCACCTCTTGACTATAGGAATGTAACCCGGTCGATTGTCAATCTGAATACGGTCAAAATGCTCCGTTCGAATATTCTCCATCACTGCGCGGATGTAGGTTTGGCCCTTTTGAATAGCAATTCGCAGCATCGTCAGCCGTCCCTCGGTAACAACAGGCTCCTGTCCGGTAAAAAGACGACTAACCAATACGACATCATGTCCCAATGCCAGATACCGGGCAATTGCAGTCATACAAATTTCTACTGATCCGCCTCTCAACGGGGGAACCTGAATCGGACCTGGTGCAACCATTAGGATGCGCATCCTAACTCCCCCTCTTTACGTATGATTTTCTCGCCACCAATAGTGTATGAGACGGACTCGATTTGGAAAGGGCATTCTGGCAAGGCATCTCAACACATTTGCAAAAACAGGCTTTTCGGCAGGGGAGCCAGTCAAGGATAAACGCCTGTCGACGTCCTTTGCCGCTGTGCGTTTACCGATGCGGAATCAGAATATACCTTACCTAATATTTATACTTCCTGCCCTGAAAATAAAAAACGAACATTTTCATTCATCCGTGGTGCCGCCCTAGCGGCATGGAAGTCTGATAGAGTAAACAAACCAAACAGCCCGCCGGATAATATCCGCGGCGGGACCGTTTGGCTTGTTTAGTTACTGAATGGGTTAATCTCAGGATGCGTGTAATGTGTTGTAATTTATGGAGCGATTTCCAGGAACTTAATACCCGGCATTTTGTCCATTGCAGTGCGCAGAGCATATTCGTTCTCGAACAAGGCAACCAAATTATCATTTTTGTCTTTAACTAATGTCGAATTGATCCGGAACTTGCTAGGGTCCACCTCTTCGCCAACAAGCCAACGGGCAAATTGGTAATTCGCACGTTGAAGCTGCACATCTACACCATATTCACCCTTCATCCGATATTCAAAAACTTCAAATTGCAACTGCCCAACAACACCAAGAATGATGTCATCAAAGCTTACGGTACGAAACACCTGGATCGTTCCTTCTTCGGTAAGCTGGTCGATCCCTTTTTGATATTGCTTGTGCTTGAGAGCATTCTTGACTGACACCTTGCTAAACAACTCGGGTGAGAATGTCGGCAGTTCGTCAAAGACAAACTCAGGTCCTTGACAAAGCGTGTCTCCAATATGGAAAATTCCCGGATCAAACAAGCCGATAATATCTCCAGGATAGGCGTCCTCGACAATATCCCGATCTTGAGCGAGAAATTGTTGTGGCTGTGATAATTTAATATCCTTTCCGATTCGCACATGCTTAACGGACATCCCACGTTCAAATTTACCGGAAACAATACGAAGAAAGGCTACCCGATCACGATGGGCAGGGTTCATGTTCGCTTGAATTTTAAATACATAGCCCGTAAACAGTTCCAGGGTTGGCTCGACGATACCTGTACTTACTCTCCGTGGTGCTGGTATGGGGGCAAGCTCTAGAAAATTCTCAAGAAAGGTCTGAACGCCGAAGTTATTAATCGCACTGCCAAAAAAAACAGGGGTGATCTCTCCCTTATTAATCTTGTCGAGGTCAAAAGGGTCCCCTGCTACGTCCAGAAGCTCCAGATCATCACAAAGTTTACCATGCAAAAAGTTTCCGGCAACTTCCTTCACGAGTGGATCCTCATAGCCGCTAACCGAGCGAACCTCCACGTTAACCTGTTCCCCGCCTCCACCCTGGAATAGCTCCAGACGTGTTTTCTGGCGGTCATATACACCGCAGAATTGCTTTCCCGAGCCAATTGGCCAATTCATTGGATACGAGCGTATGCCGAGTACTTCCTCCAACTCTTCCAACAACTCGAAGGGATCACGACCCTCACGATCCATCTTGTTGATGAAGGTAAAGATGGGAATGCCGCGTCTGCTGCAAACCTGAAACAGCTTCTTTGTCTGGGCCTCTACCCCTTTAGCGGAGTCGATGATCATAACTGCGCAGTCAGCGGCTGTTAATGTCCGATAGGTGTCCTCACTAAAATCTTGGTGACCCGGTGTATCTAGAATATTGACCCGACAGCCGTTATAGTCAAACTGCAGCACACTTGAAGTAACTGAAATTCCCCGTTGCTTCTCAATTTCCATCCAGTCCGAAGTGGCATGGCGATTCGCTTTCCGCCCCTTTACCGTTCCAGCCTCACGAATAGCTCCCCCAAAAAGCAAAAGTTTCTCCGTAAGTGTCGTCTTCCCAGCATCGGGGTGAGAGATAATAGCGAAAGTCCGCCGTTTGCTTATTTCATTCTTAAGTTCTTTATTTAAAGGCGTTGTCATCTGCTTGTAAAATCCTTTCCTCTTAAAAATCCTATTTTATTAACCTTCGTATATACAGGTGATGGGCTACTCTATCCCTTATTAATTACACTGGTTTACTCCTCGCTATATCCATGAGGGCAGTTTTGAACTCTGCTCCTGCTCGTTTTTTAAACATACTTGTTTATTATACCTTCTTTTGTTGACTCTTCCAATCCAGTAATAAGCGGAATTTGTAATTCATGCTCATTAAAGTAACGCAAGCCCGTCGAACGGTCCCGTATCGTATGCGCTGTATGAAGAGCTTTTTCAGCAAGCTGCCGAGAAATACCTAATTCACCAATGGAGATGGGGCCGCCAGCTTCCCGCAACAAGGCGCGTAAGACCTCTGGACTTGGGATAATTTTAAATAGCTGTAAAGATGAAGGGTGCTCGTGATCCTCCGCTAGCATTGCTAACTTTTCATACAATCCAGAAATAATAATACAAGCTACTCCTACCTTCGCACCGTGCAGAATCTGCCGTCTTCCTTGTTGCAACAGTGCCATCTCCCACATATGGGACAGGTGGTGCTCCGCACCAGATGCGGGGCGAGAATGGTCAACAAGCTGCATTGACAATCCCGAAATGATGAGTGCCTCTGTCAGCAGACGAATGCCTGCTGGTGTGGCAGCCGCAATCTCGGTAGTATTGCGCACGCAATCCTCCAAAGCCTCTCGAGTCATATTATAAGCTAATGGGCAAAAGGGTTCATCCGCCGCAGCGTGGGAGAATTGCCAATCTGCTAGTGATGTATATTTACCAAGCATATCCCCATAACCCGCCGCCGTCATTTCCCGAGGAGCAAGGGCGAGTACATCCAGGTCGGCAAAGATTGCATCTGGTGATGCAGCTTGAATAGTCTGTTTTCTGCCACGAATAAGGAGTGGGGCGCCTGCTGAGACGAAACCATCTACAGATGCGGCTGTAGGCACAGAGATAAACGACTTTTTCATTTTAAAACTGGCGAATCGTACGATATCATGGATCGTCCCGCTGCCTACTGCAAGCACCGCTTGACTTTGATCCTTAATACCAAGGAGGGCTTCCACAAGTGTAGCTTCATCTGCCGCCACATCACCCTGCTCATTCTCAGACAATATCACCAAGTCGAAGTTAACCTCTCTATTGGCTAACTCCAAGAGAAGTAGGTTGGCAGCCGCTTCTTTCGTATGGCGATCAGCAACAACCGTAACATGCTTTATGCCTCTTTTTACAAGATATGGGGCTACCTTCTGGATTGCTTTACTCGCAATAGAACCTTCAAGATGGATTAAAAAATGCGGGTTCCCGCATGGGCAAAGTGCTGCTAGGCGATTCATTTCCTCCACACGTGCTTTAATGTCCATGTTTTTATCCTCCTTAACATTAGCAAAAAAAGAGAG
>JACMJI010000182.1 GCA_014380705.1 Gorillibacterium sp.
ATCGTGATATGGTCGGTGCGATTAACATCATCTCTGCACCTGTGATAAGTGGTAACAGCTTATCAGCCTAGACAGCTATAGGCTCTGGTCTAGGAGGGCTAATGGCATAGCCTCAACTTGGGTCATACTCGTCTATCAGAAATGAATGGACGTTTCATCACCAAGAATCCCCTACCTTTAGGCATGGGGAATGTCAACTACCCCTTCCAAAATAGAATCTTCCTGCAGCTAGCATGCGATATCTCGTTAAGATTACCTAAATCCGAATAAAAAATAGAAAACGCCCCAACCCACTCGTTAGAGTAGTTGGGACGTTCTTCATCTCACCCGATATTATAAATTACTCGGGTTTTTCCTCCCATTGGCTTGAAAGCCTTGCGCCATCAGCTTGCGCAACCTAGTGGTTTTCGTTCGCGCTCCTACCTAGGATGCTTTTACCTGCGCTCTACCTAGAGGCATCAACTTGCTCCTACCTAGGCTGCTCTCGTCTACACTCTACCTAGCGCCACCGGGCATCAGTTAACTAACCTGATACTCCTACTCTTCAATTAGTTCAAAATCGGAATTGCTCATCGCTAGTTGTCCTTTAAGTCCTTTACTTACATATACTTTACGGTCCTTGGTAATGAAGACGGCCTCAACATTATCCAAGCTATCTACAAATCGCAGGCCTTCCTGTAATCCATGGCAGAATACCATATTGTCCAGACCTTCGCCGGCCATGGCGTTGTCGGTGATTATTGTCACGCTTGCTAGTTCGTTTTGTGCGGGGTAGCCTGTTGTTGTATCCATGATATGGTGGTAATGAACGCCATTCTCCATAAAGAAACGCTCGTAGATACCTGAGGCAACTACAGCCTTATTGTTCACCATCATCGTACCTACACTTGCTCCTCGAGCTTGATCCGGATCTTGAATGCCAATCTTCCATAAGCCTCCACCCGGCTTGACACCGACCGTGAGTAGATTGCCGCCCATGTCTACTATTGCACTATTAAGACCTTGCGCCCTCAAGTAATCCGCGATCAGGTCAGCGGCAAAACCTTTTCCCGTACCTCCTAAATCTATGGACATCCCGGTTCGCTTCAGATAGATCGTCTGTGCCGCATCGTCTAGAACGACATCTTTGTAATCCACCAATGTCAGCGCCTTTTTAACGGAAGCATCATCTGGTTTTTTGGTGTTTGCCTTGCCGACTCCCCATAAATCGACCAAGGGTCCTACTGTTGGATCAAAAATACCGTGTGAGCTTATCGCGTCTCCCATGGCTGCCTTCACAGCTTTAAATGTGGGTTCCGTCACTCGAATGGGCTTTACGCCAGCCGCTTGATTCACGCGATAAATCTCACTGTCCTTATTCTCCCGATTCAACTCAAGCTCAACCGTTTTTAGGATCTGATCAATTTGCAAAAAGTGTTCCTCTGTCACTTTAATATCGTACACCTTTACATTTACCACAGTACCAAAGGTATAGTAGGTATGGCTGATTGGGAGCTTAGCCGTCGAACCTGTAGAGGACCCTTCGGAGGTTTTATTGCCACACCCGCTTAGGATAAGAGCTAACAGCAATGCTGTTAGAATAGGCCTTTTGAAGGCATTTATCGTCATCCTTTTGCGACCTCCTGTGTACGGGCTTTGATTTCTTTTTTCAATCTTATTATGGTAAGATTATAGCAATTGGTCAAATACGAATGTGAACCTTTTCATAGTTGTGAGAAGTCTTTTCAGATAAAAGAGATTAACGTCACAACCTTTGTTGGAGTGAACAACGATGAAAAAAGCAGATATCTGGCTCTTGGCTATTGTGGTTGCGATTGCCTCCGTTTTTATTATCCCCCTACTCTTTAAGGATCATCAGGCTCCGGGGAATGGTGTACAATATGCAAGAGTCACTGTTGATGGCAAACCCTACAAAATGCTTGAGCTAACTGACGAAAAGCAAGAACTCGAAATCCAGACAAAGTTCGGCTATAACCACCTCGTCGTTCATGATGGCGGCATTGAAATGACGGAAGCGGATTGCCCTGACAAGCTCTGTCTTACGTTTGGGCATGTTAAGAATATTGGACAAACGATCATCTGTCTGCCTCATCGGGTCATGGTTGAGATTGTGAGCGATAATGGATCGGGAGGCGAAGTGGATGGCGTTGCAGCCTGATCGTAATGAGCTGAAACGGGCCGCAATGATCTCCATACTCGCATCGGTCGCCGTGGTGCTAGGTGTGGTAGAATCGTTCATTCCCTTTGCTATTGCTGTGCCTGGAGCGAAGCTTGGACTCGGTAATATCATGGTCCTGACGTGCCTATACTTTTTTAAAGGGAGAGACGCTGTCTCTCTTATTGTTTTAAAGACCCTGCTGACCTCGTTCATATTAGGGACATTCTCAACGTTTCTATTCAGCTTATTTGGTGCTTTTGCCAGCTTTCTTGTGATGTTCATTCTCTTGCGACTGGGAAAAGATCGGTTCAGCCTGATTGCCATCAGTATCGTTGGTGGAATTGCCCATAATTTAGGGCAGCTTGCCGCGGCTTCCATAGTGCTTGGGTCGACGACGATCTTCTTTTATCTGCCTCTGTTATTCATATCAGGGGTTGTGACCGGGGTTTTTGTCGGGATCGCGACGACTTACTTAGTGGGATCGATCGGTAAGCTGGGGCTGTTTCAACCAGCAGTTAGGGGAACGACATGAAGCCGGAGGAACCGATGATCACAGCTGGGAACCGAGAACTCGTTGTATTGGAGAATGTTAGCTGTTCACATACACCAGGAGCAGAGCCGTTCCTACGTAACATTGATCTTAAGATACCCGCGGGTCAGTGGATTAGCATAGTTGGACCTAATGGCTCCGGCAAATCTAGTTTGGTGAAGCTTCTAAATGGTCTTTTGCCCTCATGCAGCGGGAAGATCATGATTGACGGCATGCTCCTTACGGATGCTAGCTTAGGTCATATCCGCGAACGGATCGGAATGGTATTCGCTAACCCTGATAACCAGTTTATTGGGCTAACTGTGGCAGACGATATTGTATTCGGCCTAGAGAACCAATGTTTGGACAGAGACACCATGCTTGCTCGGGTGGCTCATTATGCAAATAAACTACATATTACTCCTCTATTAGAGCGCCACCCGGCCGAACTCTCTGGCGGGCAAAAACAGAAGGTTGCCATCACATCCGTGCTGGCTATGGAGCCGCAGATTGTTGTTTTTGATGAAAGCACTTCCATGCTAGATGAGAAATCCAAGCAGGAGGTTGTCGATATTATCCAACAAATGCGCGCAAGTGGGCGGTATACGGTTATTTCAGTTACCCACGATATGGATGAAATGTTGGCATCCGATCGAATCATTGCTCTTCATGACGGCAGCTTGGTCGCAGATGGAGCTCCAGAGGAGCTTTTGCAGCGGGAGGACCTTCTTAAGCTTCTTCGCTTAAGACCACCCTTTGCCTTAGCGCTCGGTCGGGAGCTTCTGGAGCGCGGGCTTGCTATCCGGCCCTCAATGGACGAAAGCCAACTATTGGAGGACTTATGGGCATTATATTCGAGCAAGTAAATTACTCCTACGGGAATAGCCATCAGGAAGGTCCCCTTGGACTTCGTGATGTCAGCCTCTCCCTTACACCAGGAAGATTTATCGCCGTACTCGGCGCTTCTGGGTCCGGCAAGTCGACTCTGCTTCAGCATTTCAACGGCATTCTGCTGCCCCAAAGCGGTTCCGTTCGGATTCTCGATTACCAGCTTGAGCCCGGGGATTCCGGCAAAGGAATGTCGGGACTTCGTAAGCGCGTAGGGTTGGTCTTTCAGTTTCCGGAGCAGCAGCTGTTCGAAGACACGGTCGAGAAAGACATCTGCTTCGGGCCCTTGAACTTTGGTGTGCCGCTTGCGGAGGCGAAGGCTGCCGCGCAGCGTGCCGTTCTGTCCCTGGGGCTTGATGCTGCGATTCTGGCGCGCAATCCTTTCCAGCTGAGCGGCGGGCAGATGCGCAAAGTGGCGATAGCCACCGTGCTTGCGGCTGATCCGGACGTTCTGGTGCTGGATGAGCCGACCGCGACGCTAGATCAGGCAAGCCGCCAGGAGCTGCTTGAACTGCTTCACGCGCTATGCAAGGAGCAGGGCAAGACGATTATATTGGTCACGCATCGTCTGGAGGAGGCCTTGCCTTTCGCTGAGGAATATGTGGTAATGCACCAAGCCGAAGCCATCTTCCATGGCTCTCCCGCTGAGCTGCTCAGTCGCACCGATCTGCTCTCTGCAGCAGGTATGGATATTCCGCCTTCTGTTCGCTTTGTACAGAAATTTTCTGCACGGTATGGCATGGATTATCCAAACGGGCCCATTGATATCAATCAGCTTGCCGACTATATTGTTTCCATTCATCGCGCTGCAGCTGTTCAGGAATAGCGTTACCTTTTGAGAATTAAGGCTCTTATACCTAATCCAAATTAAGTATAACCAAGAGGTGAGTACGGTGTCTAACCGAATGATTATAGGTAAATTCGTCGATACCGGTTCTTGGATCCACCGGCTCGACCCCCGATCAAAGACGATTGCCATGCTGCTGTTTATGGTGGCTATTTTTCTTGTAAATACTTTTCAAGAGATTGGGATCGTCGCTCTGTTTGCCTTTGTAATCATGTGGAGTACGAAGATCCCCCTGCGTTTATATATTCGATCCTTGAAGCCATTACTCTTCTTAATGATATTCATCTTTGTCTTCCATCTGCTGTTTGAGGCAAGCGGAACTCAACTGCTAAACATGGGGCCAATCAAACTTTACGCAGGTGGGCTGGAAAAGGGTACGCTGTCGGTGTCGCGGATGATTTTATTCGTTTCTTTTACGGCGATCCTGACCTTGACAACTCCACCCCTGCGCCTAACCCAAGGCTTGGAGGCTATCATGCAGCCGCTCAAATGGCTCCATATGTCTCCACGAAAGGTTACCCTGATGTTGAGCATTTCTCTTCGCTTCATCCCAACGGTGTTCGAGGAAGCGGATAAAATATTAAAGGCCCAAGCCTCAAGAGGCTTGGACCTGAAGGATCAATCTCTTGGCCGAAAGGCCCGATTACTTATCTCACTCTTGGTACCCGTCACCATTAGCGCGATTCGCCGCGCAGAGGAGCTTGTCGATTCTATGGAATCTAGAGGCTATCAGCTGAATAAACCCCGCTCCCGGTTCCACTCTCTCCGGTGGCAGCAGTTGGATTCCCTTCTTGTTCTTGCTGTGATCATTCTATTGCTGATCGTCGGACTGCCAAGTTAGCTTCCGTGAGAATCTCCCTTAAATGCAAGGCTTTGTCCTCTTCCCAAGGTGCGGCTGGTGCAAGGCAATAGGTGGAGATCGGTACGGCTGTCAGCTGAATGGCTTCTTTCACGGCCTTGATGAAAGGGGACACGAGAGGATAGATTTTGGGAATGGAGAGCAGCCGATGATGAAAGGCTAGCATTCCCGCAAGATCCCCGTTACGAAAGCCATTATATACGCCAAGCATAAGCTCTGGGGCGAAACTCGCGCTTGCTGCAATCGCTCCATCTCCACCCGCAGCCAATGTAGCCAGTAGATATTCATCAAAGCCAGCGTACACGGCGAAATCTGGTCGCACTTCTTTCACTTGCTGAATCATCTCCCGAATATGGCTCAATTGATCCACGGTATCCTTAATACCGACTACCTGAGGATATCGCGCCGCAAGACTCCGCACGAACTCCGGAGATAGATCCTGTCCTGTCAATGCGGGAAAGTTGTATAGGAAAACAGGGAGTCCTGATTGTTCAAGGATGTCTGCGTAATGCTGGAAGAGTGTTTTCTCCCCAAGCTTTATATAATACGGGTTTATAATGATTACCCCATCTGCTCCGTTCTGCTCGGCGTGTTTGGTTAGTTGGATAGCTTCCAGCGTGGAATTGCTTCCCGTTCCAATCCATACCGGCACTCTATTCCTTGTGTGAGTGATACAGAATTCCGCGATCTGCATTCGCTGGCTGACATCCATTTGACTAAACTCACCAATTGTCCCCAAAAAGAGCATCGCATGAACGCCTTTACTGATCAAATAATCAATTAAGGTACTCATTCTATTGCGATCAAAATTTCCTTCGGAATCAAAAAGGGTGGGGACGGGTGGAATAACTCCAGGTTTATTTATGGTATGCGAACTCATTATTTCTACCCCTTTAATTATAATAGTAAACTAAGTTTAATATATCATCCATTTTACGGATAGGCAATGTCATCCTCCATTTGTTCAAATCAATAACTCGTGTGGGCTATTGTACCCGAATGGAGGTATAATATTTACGTGCTGTATAAGTTAAACAAATAAACTAAGTTTCATGAAAGAGTGAATCCGGTGGAACGTAAGTATTGGGTACCTGCCCTCGAACGGGCAAACTTAATTCTAAATAAGATTGCTAATGGGCATGGAAAGCTCAAATTAATAGAACTAAGTAAAGAGACAGGAATTAATAAAAGTAGTATTTATTCTTTGCTGCGGACGATGGAATCGCTGGAGTGGGTGACAAAGGATCGTAGCGAGGCGTATGCATTGGGACGGGCGATGGTCTTCTATAACCAGTCGTTTCTCCGAAGTGATAACTTGGTGGAACGCTTTTTAGAGTCGTCCCCTTCTGTTGTTGAGAACATTGGTGAATCCGTTCAACTCTCCATGCTTGACGGCAATGAAATTGTTTATTTGGCTAAAAAGGAAGGGCCCTCCTTAGTAAGGCTGATTTCCGAGCCTGGTATGCGCTTTCCCGCCTATGCGACAGCGATGGGAAAGATGATGCTATCCGCACTGAGCGAGGACAACGTGAAGGAACTGTTGGCTGATGCTCCACTGAATTCCCTCACCCCAAATACGATAACAGATTTAGACCGGTTGCTTGAGGAATTAGATGGCATCCGCAAGAATGGGTTTGCGATTGATCATGAGGAAGTGATTCAAGGATTCATTTGTGTAGCAGCACCCATTAGGAATCCGTCGGGTCATACGATTGCAGCCATCAGCACATCCATGCTTAAGCATGTCTGGGAGCTTAAGAAAGATATGGCGGTCAGTGAAATTCTCCGTTTAGCCGAGCAGTTATAAGAGAAAGGGGGGAGATAATATGAAACGTTTTATGTATTTGGCACAGCTAAAAGCGGAACAGGTTGGGGCCATGCATAGCAGCATCCAGGTGCACCAGGAGTCGCTTATTGCTTTTTTGAAGCAGGCAGGCTGCTCGACGTTTTCTTTATTTCGCGATGGGTTGCTATTGTTTTGCTATTTAGAGGCGGAAGAGGTCATTGACTTCTCAGGGGTAAAAATCGCCGAGTACTTGGAAGCTTGGCCTGGCGAGGACCATCCACGCTATTATGTACCTCTATTGGATATCTTCCATGATAATAAACCCAATGCATCCTTTCCTTGGAGGCAAGGACCTGGTCCATCCGAACGCGTAGGCGCTATCGCAAGGCTGAGGCCGGAAATGTTCAGTCGTTATGTTTATTATCATTATCAGCTGCAGGAAGAGAAGCCTGGGTATTTCAGTAAATACTACCTGATCGGTAGTCATGAGAAATACTTGTTCTCCTATGAAGAGCTTCCCTCTATTGGAAGTACCGCTCCAACCGGTCTACTGTCCACCCGAAACACACCAGACAACTGGGCGGAACTGATGGATCCCCTCTTTGAGGTATGGCAGAGTGAGGA
>JACMJI010000016.1 GCA_014380705.1 Gorillibacterium sp.
AATACTGGTCGATAAATCATACACATTTCTCACTAACGCGGTTAAATGGACAATTGTGGTCGATAAATCATACACATTTCTCGCTAACGCGGTAAAATGCGAGAAAGGGTATCCCAAAACTTATTAGTTCTTTAATATCAAGGTTAAACGCCTGTCGGCGTCATTTGGCTTCGTTCGTTTACCGATGCAGAATCAGAATGAACCTTACCTAATATTTATACTTTATGATAGAATTAGAAGAAACGGGTACTGTCCTACTGGACGGTACTCGTTCTTTTATTAACTATTTTACCTTCATCAAACCAAAGGTTAACATTTCAACTAACGGGAAGTGCTTCCCTGTCGATTAACCTTCTCCAAATAACGGAACACTGTGATAAGTACACGACAGACCATCTCATAACCCTGTGCTAGATCGTTTAGCTTACTTGAAATGTCCTCAATAGGTGTGGGTCCCGTATGTAAAAGTCGCGCTAGATCGTCCGCGAGCTCCTCATTCATGGCATGCACTTCCAGATTACGCACCACTTTCAACCGCAGCATCGGCTCCTGGTATTTAATTTTGAAATCGAACAGCATTTTTTCTAACGGAACTCCTGCGGATCTTATCTTCATCCGTCGAAGAACCGTAAAATAGGAGAAGTTCTCTTTCTCTTTTTGAGTCTCAAGGGAAAATTCTACATTTAAAAATCCACCAAGCTTGTCCAAAATGGAAAATATTCGAATCAAAGCATTTTTGTAGAAATAAATATGGCGATGGTAGTCATTGCGCTCCCCCACCTCTAAATCTTCCATAAAGCGGCTTTTTAATTGTTCTTTATAACAGACGCATACATATATGCTCTGCTCAAGTTCATCTAGTGATCGAAGCAACCCCCGTGTGAGCAAAGCCAGTCGGATATCTCGCGAGCTTCGTTTAGATGCTAGCTTGTTCGTTGTATGCAGCTTCACAAAGCGGTTCATAAGCTCTATAGCCTCAGCCAGAAGACCACTATCTGTCCGATTTTCCTGCCCAAACATAAATCTCAACATGACTTACCCTCCCGATTGTGCTCGTTCTGCATAATCCTGTTCTGCGGAAACACCGCGCGCTGATGCTTCCTTACCAGCAATTCTGCCACCCTTTTGAACAAAATACATTGCAATAAGAACAAAACAACCTCCGACTATTTGGTTGACCCGGAGAACCTCATTTAATAGCAGCATACCTGCTGCTGTAGAAGTAATCGGGTGCAGATAACCGTAGGTCGATGATCGAATCGGTCCTAAGCGCGCCAAACACCAATTGTGCAAAGCAAACCCGAGCACAGAGCCAAAAAAAATGGTATACAGTAAGCTAATCCAGCCTACTTCTGGTACCGAAGTTAGCAGCCCGTTATCTATGCCCATAACAGTAAAAGGCAATAAAGCAACGGCACCTGCTGTCATTTCCCAGGCTAGCAGCAGTGGTAGTGGATATTTGGGCAAATAACGGCTCATAAGGGTCAAATAGATCGCTCCGAGAACACTTCTCATCAGCAAAAGAATATCGCCGCGTAGTGTTGCACCGCCCAGATGGAGTCCATTTGGTCCAGCAGCCACCATAATTACGACACCCGCAAAAGCGGCAGGCAAACCGATCAGTACATATCGGTTTATCTTGATACGCCGAAGGATGAGTGCGATGATCACGGTAATAGCTGGCATAAGCCCCCGTCCAAGTACAGCTCCATTCGACGTATTTGAGAATTGCAAAGCATAGCCCAACAGAGCTTCCATGCCAACGGATGAAACAACTCCTAAACCTAGCACAGCGATTAGATCCCTGCTTTTTATTTGCAGGCTCATGTTTCCACGTCTCCGATAGAAATATGCATAGCCCCAAAAAATCAAAGCAACAACCGCATAACGAAGCCCGTTAAACACAAAGGGGTCCCAATGTTTGCCGCCTATCTTCATAGAAGCCATATTGATGCCCCAAAGGGTGTATACAAGCACAAAGCCCAGATGAGGCAGCCATGCTTTTTTGTTTGTCATCATTTGCTGCCATTTATTCATGAAGCACCTAGGAACCCTTCCGATGTGTTTGTACCACCAACAATGACTTATCGAGAAACTGTTCTATTTCTTCTCGGGTTTTTCTGAGTTTACTAACGAACCGTGTTATATCTTGACCGCCGACGAAGACGATAAAGCTTGGAATACCTAGGATATTAAGCTCCGCACACAAATCCGGTAGATCATCACGGTCAATATGAATAAAGGTATAGGATTCGTCGTATTTTATCTCAAGCTCAGGCAGGAATGGTTCGATATAATGGCAATCTCCACACCAAATCGCTTTAAATACGGCAACGACAGGCTTGGATTCTGCGAGGATATTCCGAAACTGCTCTTCTGTTTTGACCTGTTGCAATCATTAGCCCTCCCATCTGATTGTTTTCTAGCTTAAAGCACCACGTGATGAAAATATTACAACCTGAATCCAATAAGTCGACCAAATTTACCTATCAATCGCTGGACCGAAGCGGGGTAAGTACGAAACTCTTCTTTTGTAACAACTTTGGTTACACCGAGCATTACCGGATACACTACACAAACAACAAGACCAACAAGAGTGGCCTGGATGAAAACATCCAAACGGTGCCCCAAACCACTGACGAATAGACCGCTGAACCATTGCACAGATGCTCCTGCTAAACCGACAACGATGCTGGAGAACACGAGACGAATCCAACGCTTTTTGGTAAATGTATAAAAGTCAGGAACTTGTTTCTTGAGGCTTCTGTCATTTAACCACGCGATTGCCAGAAAGCAAAGTGCGGAGCCCATCATAATTCCATAAATGCCAAAATAAGGAGCAAGGGTATAACTGAAAACCAGCTTTGTAAACAAACCAATGACGAAATGACCGACCAAGGGCTTCATCATCCCCATACCTGTGAGAATAGCACCTGATGTTTGCATCAAGATCTGGAAGATGGCAGTCAAAGTCATGAAAACGATGAGCCCCGTCCCCGCTGCATTGCCAAAAGCAAGTGAATTAAAGGAACGAGCACCTGAAGTAATGAGGATGACGAAGGGCAGTCCAGAGAGTAAAGCAAGCTGCATCGCTTTGCTAGCCTGTCGAGCAACAAGCTGATAATCCCTTTTGGCAAAAGCTGCCGACACAATAGGGACGATCGATTGGCTAATGGCAATAGCAAGGACGATGGGAAGTCCTGCAAGCGACTGTGCTCTTGTTCCCAGTTGACCCAGAATGTTCTGCGCAGCTGCATCCCCCAACTGACCAATCAGAAGTGGTTTAACGATGGTGGTGTCGATATAATTGATTGCCGGCACGGTGGCGGAATATAAGACAATAGGCACCGAGATAATAAAAAGCGTTTTATAGATTTGTCCAAAAGCTATTTTTTTCGCGGCCCTCTGCTGCTGTTCCGTTGGAATGAGTCCGTTAACGCGATCTTGCTTGCGAACATTTCTTAAATAAAAGAGGAGAACAGCGATCGCTCCTATTGTACCCATTACGCCTCCGAAGGAAGCGCCAATTACACCCCATACCTGCCCTTTCTCCAGTACATGGATAAATAAGTAGGCAAACAGAACAGCGGTAAATACGCGTAGAATCTGTTCAACGATTTGGGAAAGGCCATTGGGCATCATCCTCTGCCTGCCTTGGAAATACCCCCGAATAATCGCTGCCAAAGGAAATAACAGCAGCGATGGAGCAATCGTACGGATCGGACCAATTGCAGTCAAGTCTTTGCTTGCAGCCGCCTGAATGGGGGCGTAAAAGTATAGAATAACCGTCATTACCAATCCAGATACAAGGGCGAACCAAGTAGCAGCGACAAATATTCGATCAGCCTCTGCCTTTCGGCCTAGCTCCATCCGCTCCGAAACAAGCTTGCTCACCGCACTTGGAAAGCCAGCTGTAGCAATTGTAAAAAATAAAAAATAAATATTATATGAAATACTGTATGTGGCCATTCCACTATCACCCAATAAATTCTGGAGTGGAATCCGCTGCACCAGACCGAGAAAACGCGCAATGAAAGCCGATAGTGTCAAGATAATCGTACCTTTAGCCAGTGAATCCTTAGACAACCGGGATACCTTCTTCCTCATATTTGGAAATTTAAACCACCCCCACAAAAAGGCAAATCCAATCCCTATGTGGGAATCCCAAATTCTACAAGGATAAACGCCTGTCGGCGTCTTTGGGCGCGTGCGTTTACCGATGCGGAATCAGAATGAACATATAATAATATTTATACATTCTGATGTAGCAAGGATAAACGCCTGTCGGCGTCCTTGGGCGCGTGCGTTTACCGATGCGGAATCAGAATGAACATATAATAATATTTATACATTCTGATGTAGTAAAAAAGCGAGCTGCACACGGTAATGCAGCTCGCATATAAACAAATGATCCGTGTTCGTGTTACTTGGCGCTTATTTGTTCCAACGGCTCATTCATACCATAGATAGGTAACGTTCCATGCTTAGGTGTCGCCCAGCGAATGGCGTTCTTAATAACTTGAAGCACCTTCTCATTGTAGTAGGTAGGATAGGACTCGTGGCCTGGTTGGAAGTAGAAAACCTTCCCTTGCCCTCTATGGTAGGTACAGCCACTACGAAACACTTCCCCACCTTCAAACCAACTGACAAATACGAGATCATCCGGTGCTGGGATATCGAAGTGCTCCCCATACATTTCTTCATGAGGCAGCTCAATATAAGTGCCAATCCCCTCAGCAATTGGATGTGCAGGATCAACAACCCAGATCCGTTCTTTCTCGCCAATTTCACGCCATCTAAGATCACAGGATGTCCCCATAAGCTTCTTAAAGATTTTAGAGAAATGGCCAGAGTGCAGAACAATCAATCCCATTCCCTTTAGCACACGCTCATGAACGCGATTTACGATTTCATCCGACACTTGTTCATGCCCCATGTGACCCCACCAAAGCAGAACATCGGTTTCTTTCAATACTTCTTCGGTCAAGCCATGCTCAAGCTGATCCATGGTTGCGGTACGAACTTGAAAATCATCAGATATAATACCTTCGGCTATCGCATTGTGAATACCCAACGGATAGATCTCGGCGACTACACTGCCCTCTTCTTTTTCATGCAAATACTCATTCCATACTGTAACGTTAATCATCATCAACACTCCTCAATTTTTTTTATATTATCCAAGTAAAAAACAGGATAATCATCAATGCCTGCAGAATAATTTTGACAATCGCGCTTGAAAAGAAGCCTACCAACGAGCCGACCCCGACTTTTAGCGATTTCTTCAAATTGGAACCCATCGTCCATTCTCCCAGCGCAGCCCCCAGAAAAGGACCAAGGATCAAGCCAAGAAAGGGAAAAACAAAGGGACCGATTATAAGACCAATGGTACTGCCGATTACAGATGCCCTGGAACCACCAAACTTTTTAACACCGAATGCACTGATCACATAATCCCCGACAAAAATAGCTAGAAAGATGGCCGTCTGAAACGCCCAGAACCAGAAACCAAAAGGCTCAAAACTGAAGAAGAGGCCGTATACAAAAAAAGCTCCGTATATCGACACAACACTGGGCAGAACCGGATAGACGATGCCGATCATACCCACCGTAAATAAGAGGAGAACGAATACCCAGCCGAGGATTTCCAGAGTCAGCCCTTCTCTCCGAAGATATATTCTTTAATGATTTTGGCTACTCCATCTTCATCATTCCTGCTCGTGATTACGTCTGCTGCTGCTTTAACACCTTCCTGAGCATTACCCATGGCTACACCTAGACCCACAGATTGGATCATCTTCAAATCATTCAAGCTATCACCCATAGCAATCACTTGATCCATACGAATACCAAGCAGGTTGCAAACCTCTTGAATACCACTCGCTTTACTTACCCCTTTAGGGTTGATCTCAATATTACATATATGGGAATTCGTAAGCTCATAATGTCCATAGTCTTCTACGAGCTTCTGGATCTTGAGAAGCAGCCCTGGTTCTTCCGTATAGAAGCCAAACTTGAGCCACTGTAGACTTTCTAGTTCATCCACCCAGCGCTCTTTGTTGAAAAGTCCTTCAACGGCATAGGCCCAATACCAAGTATCATGCTGAAGGGCGAGGCTATGTAATTCTCTGATCCAATCCTTCTGCATCTCGTGTCGGGTTAACAGGACATTTGGCGATTCCCAAACCTCTCCACCATTAACAGATATCATAGGAGAACGTAAACCCAGCTCCTCAACATAGGGCTCCACACTCTGAACCCCTCGCCCGGTAGCGAACATAACAGGGACCCCGTGCTCGATAGCCCGGTGAATCCATTTTCGATTTTCCGGAGAGATCTTCTGCTCCTCATCCAGTAAAGTTCCATCCATGTCCAGCGCAACCAGCTTGTAAGGAAACATTACAACCTCCCTATATGTTATCAAGGATAACGAGCGGCGTCCTTATTGGACGGTACCGCTTCTTGAAAAGTTATTGACCGATCCTCTTGCCCGGAAGCATATAAGTCG
>JACMJI010000183.1 GCA_014380705.1 Gorillibacterium sp.
CCCTTTGCCCCGCGGGTGTAGAAATAGCGTTCATTTTGATCGCTAAATTCTCCACCGAAGGCCAAATGGCGGGTCAAACGCGGGAAATAGCGCTCATGTTGATCGCTAAATGAACCGTTTGCCCCGCCGGAGCAGAAATAGCGCTCGAAATGAGCGTTAAATTCTCCGCCGGAGGCCAAATGCGGGTCGGCATTTTTGGCGCCGTGCGTCACCAAAAAAACTGTAGAACGGCAGATGAACTCATATTCCCAAGAAAAAAACCCGATGTCGATGATCGACATCGGGGATTGGACCCATATTAGTAAACGGCAACGACCTATTCCTTATCCCGCTCCCGACTAGCAGAGTAAAGGGAGCCTTTACCAAAGAATTGGTAATAATCGCATTCGATTCGGCCGTTGTAGAGCTTGCGTTTCTTGTTCGCTGGACGCCCCATATAGTGCTCAACCTGTTTACTTGGGGTGAGAACGAAGACAGACCAGGTACTGAGATGGATCACTAGAGAGCCAAGTCCATGAAGCGCAATCGTGGCATCGTCTTTGTCGCCGAGCCGTTCACCATATGGCGGATTGGTGATCAGGCAGCCATAGTCACCAACAGGTCTTGCTTTAGCGACAGCTCGCGTCTCAAACTTCATTGCTTTCTCCAGACCGGCACTCTTGGCCGATGCCTCAGCGATTTCAATTGCTGCTGGGTCGATATCTGAACCGTTTATTTCTAGCGGAAAATCATCCTTTACGGCATCATAGGCTTCATTTCGTGCATCCTCCCAATGCTTTGGCAAGATGGTAGACCAACGCTCGGATGGGAATGAACGGCGAAGACCAGGTGCAATATTCCACCCGATCATGGCGGCTTCCACCGGGATTGTACCGGAGCCGCAGAATGGATCATAGAAGGGACGATCTGGTGTCCAGCGACTGAGGAGGATCATTGCAGCAGCTAATGTTTCCTTAATTGGCGCTTCTGTTGCCTGCTTGCGGTAGCCCCGCTTATGCAGGCTGTAGCCAGTTGTATCCAATGTGAGTGTAGCGATATCATTCATCAAGGAAACCTCAATTACATACTTGGGTCCGACTTCTTCGAACCATTCGGTATGGTAGCGGGATTTCATTTTCTCGACGACTGCTTTTTTGACAATACCCTGACATGCAGGTACGCTGGATAATTGGGATTTATAGGACCTTCCCTGGACAGGAAACTCAGCATTCTCCGGAATCCAATCCGGCCAGGGCAGCGCTTTGGTTCCTTCAAATAGCTCATCAAAGGTATGAGCTGTAAACTCCCCAACCTTGATGAGGACACGGTCAGCTGTGCGCAACCACAGGTTGGCACGGCAGATAGCAAGCTCGTCTCCAATAAAGACGACTCGTCCGTTCTCGACACGCATCTCGGTATATCCGAGGCTTTTAATTTCTCTTGCGACGACAGCTTCCAGCCCCATGGGACAGGTGGCAATCAGTTGAATATTGGACATGGTACAGCTCCGTTTCTTCTCGTTCTTGATCTCCAGGTTTTCCACATTTGTGCCGGAGCCTAGAAATTCATACAATAGATAGTATAGGCAAACACCCACTGGAAAACAAATGCTTTTGCAGAATCGTATAACAGATTTGAAAGGATGAACCTCAATGAACCATTTAGCCGAAGAACAATATGCGGAGAATATTTATGCCCGGGACGAACAATTGGAGCAAGTAAAACAATCAATCCGGCACAATGGGATGCCAGAAATATCGGTTTCGCCTGGGTACGGCAGATTACTAACCATTATGGTGAAAATGGCCCAAGCCAAATCCATTCTCGAAATTGGTGCACTTGGCGGCTACAGTGGAATCTGCTTGGCCCGCGGGTTAAAGGAAGAAGGTCGGCTGGTTTCGTTGGAGCTAAAAGCCGAATTTGCTCTGCTCGCCGAACAGAATCTGCAAGCAGCTGGCTTTGGTGATAAGGTTAAATACCGAATAGGAGATGCGCTACATAGTATGGAACAGCTTGCTAATGAAGGTGAAACCTTTGATTTCGTCTTTATTGATGCCGATAAGGTTCATGCACCGGAGTATCTAGAATGGTCCATACGTCTTTCCACGCCCGGCGCAATTATTATCGGTGATAATACCTTCATGCATGGCAAGACACTCGACCCGAGCTATACTGGGCCAGGTGTTCAGGGTATTCGACGATTTAATGAGCGAGTGGCTGCTGACCCCCGACTGGAGAGCACACTTATACCCGCTTATGATGGTTTAGTCATTGCCAGGGTAAAGTAAATCGTTTGTTGCTTGATTTAGCGGAGTATTTCTCGCCGGGTCAACAGCACAGCGAATAGGGCTGAAGCAAGAGCGATAAAACCGCCTAAGTAAAACCCGCTTCGCAGCCCATATGATTCATTCAGCCAGCCTGCGATAAAAGGACCCGCGAACATCCCGACAGAGTATACCGCTTGGTAAAAACCCATAGCCGTTGCCCGTTTGTCCGCATCCGTGTCACGAATGGATAGGCCAAGAAATAAAGGAAAATGCAGCCCTTGGGCAAAACCATTAAATACTTGCGTCAAGGCCAACAGACCATAAGTGGGCACGACTGGAATCATTAATGTGCAGACCGCGCTAAGGAGAAACCCGACGACAATTGTTTTTCCCGAGCCGTACTTGGGTGATATATAGCGCCCGCTAATAAAGTTTGAGATTGCGTGCGGAATCATAAAAGCACAAACTAATAGGGTAAGACCTGTCTTGCTGGCTCCAAGAGCCTGAGCCTGAAGCGGTGTAAATCCAAACATCGTGATGAACAAGACGCTATGGGCCAGAATAGATAAGGTTGAAACAGATAATAGAGTGGGTGTCAACACATCCTTGAGGTTGCGCAAACGGATCGGCTCTCGGACAACACCACCCTGAGGCTCCTTCACTAGAAAAACCGTTGCAAGCCCGACGATAGCAAACATTGCACCGATCGTGAATAGCGAGCGGTAGCCCCAATGGTCCGCTACCCAGCCGCTTGCGAGCATGCCGATAAGCTGCCCGAAAGCCGTGATGACGGAGATACTGCCCATGGCGCGAGCAGCATCTTTACTCGCGAAATAGCTGGAGTACAGTACTGTAAAAGCTACCCATGCGGAAGCAGATACGCCAGCGAGAATGCGAGCGACAAGCGGCCAGGCAAATCCGCTCATCGGAAATACCAAGCAGCTTACCGCCGTGGCAATCAGACCAAGCATCATGAAGGGCTTACGCTTCATGAACCGATCAGAGGCGATGCCAAGTGGGAGGCGCACAAGCAACTGAACGAAGCCGTAGCTTCCGAGCACGACGCCGGTGATCCCAAGTGTCAAACCCCGAGATTTAAGGAATTCAGGAAGAACAGGGACATATATGTAGAGCGACGACCAGTACAACAGAGTAACCATGATAAAGATAACGTGATCCCGTCTTGTTGTGTTTATTGCCGGGACAGAGGATGAAGCAGATATTGCGCTTTTCATGAATAACCCTCAATTCGCTTAGGAAGTATTCATTTACTTTAACGCATAAATTATCGAATTGCTATATGGATATATTAGAGTTGGCCATCCAAGAATGACATGCGCTTACTCATGCAAAGTTAGAGTCGGCCATCCAAAAATGACATGCGCTTATTCATGCAAAGGTAGCGTTAGTCCTTTTGAAGTTGCATCTTCTCTGTATTTTTCTTTCGGATATAGAGAGAAAACCTACCGGAATAACCTATCCGGTAGGCTTCTTATTAGCTAAGAACGATTCCATACAGCGTCGCAAAGCCTCTCTTTCCTCTGGAAAACGGATCAGCTTGATGGCTTCAACAGCGGGTCTCCATTCGACCTTTGTTACCAGATCAATATCTTGTCGGGCTTCTGGAGAGCCTGCGTAAGCCGTCGCTACAAAAAAATGAATGCGCAAGCGGAGAATAGGATGACGACGCTCCTTAATTGCTTCTACAATAATCGGTTTCCCAACTGCCAGCTTGACCTGATAGCCGGTTTCCTCTGCCGTTTCACGGATTGCACATTCTTCATAGGTTTCTCCGGGCTCTACACCGCCTTTAGGAAGACGAGGGTCAGAACGATTGCACAAGTGGATAAGTAGTACGTGCAGTCCCTCTGGAAGCTCACGAAAGACTACACAGCCAGCAGCTTGCCGTTCCGTAACGGTCATGACCATCCCTCCTGCTACGGATAGATTCCCTCTTCATGTAACTATATTCGCATGTTTGCCTTAATTATGAGCTTATTTACGTTCATTTATCCCATGTTAGGGTTTGTTTTTGCTATAATAGACAAGTCATTTTGAGTTAAAAGGAGGTTCTATTCAATGTCAACAAGTCGTTCAAGTCGTAAAGCCAAACACAGAAAATCACGCAGACCTATAGGGTTAGCTCTCATTATTCTTGTCATAGCTGTGTTGGTTATTATCTGGAGTAAGAACAATCCATTCGGGGAACGGACTCCATCCGAAACGCAAGCCATTGAACAATCCCCTACATTGACAATGACAGAATCTGCTTCTGGAGAAGGCAACCCAACACCTGCAGCAACACCATCCATTGAGCCAACGGTTAGTCCTATGATGACGGAGGAACCCTCCCCTGTGCAATCCGACGAAACAAGTGGAAGCCCTGCAGAAACGGAAAGTGGCGAGAGTCCTGACCAAGGTACAAACAATGGGTCTACAGGAACGGGAACAGCTGTTATTCCATATGATCCCGGAGTATTTACCGATCCAGAACGAGTTCAGATGACTTTTGTCGGCGACATCCTTTTGGGAAGCACGGTGGAATCCCTACTAGCAAGCAATGGCTATGATTATCCCTATAAACAAGTGCTTAGTTATTTACAACGTCCGGATTTGACCATAGCTGACTTAGAAACATCCATTACAACGGGGGGAACCAAGCAGGTAAAGGAGTATGTCTTTCGCTCATCCCCGCTTGTACTCCCAGCTTTTCAAGCGGCAGGCTTCGACCTGGTCAACCTGGCGAATAACCACAGTATGGATTATGGACCAGATGGACTGCTCGACACCTTTACTCACTTAGAGAAACAAGGTATTCCTTATGTAGGGGCAGGGCGCAATACAGAGGAAGCATTCAGTCCCGTCATTTTGGAGAAAAAGGGGATGAAGATCGCCTTTCTTGGGTTTACAAGAGTTATTCCCGAACAGTCTTGGAAGGCGGGAGTAAGCTCGCCAGGTCTAGCCGACACCTATAATTATACAGTACCCGTGGAAGCCATCCAAAAAGCTGCAAAGCAAGCTGATCTGGTCGTAGTCATCTCACACTGGGGAGTCGAGCGCAATGATCTCCCTGAAGCCTATCAGAAGGATCTCGCTAAGCGCTATATTGATGCGGGTGCAGATCTGATCGTTGCAAGTCATCCACATGTTCTGCAGGGCTTTGAGAGTTATAAGGGAAAATGGATTGCTTATAGCTTAGGCAATTTTATTTTTACAACCAACAACATACCCAAGACTTGGGACAGCATGATCCTGGAAGCCTCCTGTACGAAGGATGGGGACTGTGCGCTGAATGCTGTTCCTGTGTTGACAAAGGCTGCTCAGCCTAAAGTGATGCTGCCAGAAGCCGCTACGCAATTGTTCCATCGATTATCCGTTGCATCCTTTGGTGTGAAGCTGCTGGATAATGGCCAGATCGTACGTATGGTAAAATAATCAATAACCAGGTCCCGGAACGTGTTTGCGTAATGGACCATGATGATAGGGAGCTGCCGAAATGACGATTGCTTTAGTCGAAGTGAAGAATGTTTATTGTGTCGGAAGAAACTATCGCCTACATGCAGAAGAGCTAGGCAATGCTGTACCGGACTCTCCGATGCTCTTTATGAAGCCTTCCCACGCTGTTGTTAAGGCTTGCGGAGAATCGTTAACTCTACCAGGCACAAGAGGGGAAGTCCATTACGAGGTCGAAGTGGTTCTACATATCGGACGTGCTTATGAGCCCGGTATTTCGGTAGATGATTTAGTCGATGTGATGGCGCTGGGCATTGATTTTACCCTGCGGAGCGTTCAGGATGGGTTGAAAGCGAAAGGACATCCTTGGCTTGCTGCCAAAGGCTTTTTGAATTCTGCACCTATTGGTGAGTTTGTTCCATTTCTCGGAATAGAGGAGATGGGTGGAACACCTTTTTCATTAAATATAAATGGAAGCCAGGTTCAGTTGGGCCACATGGAGGATATGATTTTTTCACCACAGGCAATCGTCGATTTTGTCGCTGAGCATTATGGGCTTGGACCCGGAGACTTGATCTTCACAGGTACCCCTGCAGGTGTCGGGCCTGTGCAAGACGGCGATCATTTTGAACTATTCTGGAGTGGCGAAGCCTGCGGAAGTTTAACGATTAATCTGGATAACGAAGGTCATGGAACAAGCAGGGGGACCGACGGGGAAGTCGGTGAATCTTGACTATGCAAATGGTCTTACAACATACTGTGGGTTTAGCAATGAAGCAATTAAGCGTCTTTTCCTTTGGGGGAGAGACGTTTTTGGCTTCTCCGCTAAGTCATTCTTGGGCATGGATAGTTGGACTCAGCTGCAGTCTGCTAATAGGGGGTGCGGCTTATTGGAAACGATCCCTGACAGGATCAGGCTGGGCAGCAGCCGTTGTTGTCGGCACATTATTATATGCACTCGGTAATCTTGTTTGGTTTGCTACCCTGATCGCTTTCTTTGTCTCCTCCTCGGTGCTGTCCAAGTGGAAGCGTTATGTGAAACGACAAGCAGAAGCGGGCTACGAGAAAACAGGCGGGCGGGACGCTTGGCAGGTTGCGGCTAATGGGCTGCCAGGTACATTGCTCTGCGTTGCTCATGCGATCTGGCCAAGCCCCCTGTGGCTCATAGCTTTTATTGGCATCATGGCGGCGGTGAACGCTGATACGTGGGCTACTGAGATTGGCGGCTTAAGCCGCTCGCGACCTCGCTCCATCCTCTCAGGCAAAGCTGTACCCACCGGTACATCCGGGGGTGTATCCTTACTTGGTACAGCTGCTTCCGTAGCGGGCGCGGGATTCATTGGCGTAGTTGCGTTTATCTGCCTTTTTCTCTCCCCTGCCTCTGCAATGGATGCTACAAATGGGATTCAGCTCGGCTACCTTCCACTCTTCAAAGTAGGGATTGTGCTAATTCTGTCCGCTGCAATAGGTGGAACATTGGGTGCATTTGTTGATTCGCTGCTAGGGGCCACGCTTCAGCGCATGTACCGCTGCACGGTTTGTGGGAGTATCGTGGAGCGACAGCTTCACTGCCATAAGCCTACAGCATTTACACGTGGATTTCGCTGGATGAATAACGACGCAGTAAATATCATCAGCTCGTTATTTGGGGCGGCAGTGGCTCTTGCTGTGTGGATGATCTGCTACCAAACCTCTCTTTTTTAA
>JACMJI010000184.1 GCA_014380705.1 Gorillibacterium sp.
TAGAGCCCTATTTCAGATAAATAGCGTCTGTGGGGTCCGTTAGAATCATCGATAGCATTATCCTTCACTATCCTGCCCGTTCGTATTATGAGATCAACCAGTTCTTACTGGTTGATCTTTTTTTGTTTAGGATCGACAATTATAGGTAGCCGGTCGAACGTACCTGCCCGTGGGACCAGGATAGGCAAGAGTTGACCAACAAAAAAAAGAAACCCCTACGAATAAGGGCTTCCACATGAAATCTATTCAACCATAAACGCTTAATCGAGAGTACAAGTCACCTAGGTTTAGCACACCTCTGCTCATAATATCCGTAATCTGGCGGGACCATAGTTTGGCTGTCATCACGGAATCAGCAAGCGCGTGATGCCTATTTTCTGAGGGGATTTCGTAATATTCCAGCAACCAATCCAGAGAGAGATTACGCGCTTTCGGGTTTAACCATCTAGCAATCATCATTGTGTCCAGCAGACGATGGTTTAATGAAGTCTTAGACGTCTTCCATAGTGCAGCGTTCATAAATTGCTTATCATGTCCACAGCCATGGGCTAGAAGAACTCTTCTACGGATAAAATCCATAAACTCACTTAGTGCCAGCAGAAGATCCGATGCCCCTGCTGCCTGTTCATCCGTAATCCCCGTCAATTGGACAACGATTTCTGGGATTTTACGTTTGGGATTGACTGGGCAATAGAAGGTTTCTGACTCCTGTACCTGGTCCCCAATCACTGCGACGGCCCCTATGGAGATGATCTCGTCTCCATTATAAGGTGAGAATCCAGTCGTCTCCAAATCGAATACGACCGCTTCCATCTCATTTAACTGAATGTCGTACAAATCTTGTTTGCGTTGCTCCTTCATCATCGAGCGAATGAATGCCATATGCTGAGCACTTCCAGGATCGAATATGGAGGCGATGGCCGGGGTAATCCCGCCTTTTTTGTACAAATGCCACATTCCTCCGCCTTCATATGGCCTAAATGGTGGTTTCACGACTCATCCCTCCTTATTGGAAATGCGATTTCTGGGTGCAGCTTAACCTTCTGTATCGCTACTTTCTGTAATTGTTTGACGGAGCGCAATGCTCTTTTTATTTCGTTCTTATTCGCTTGATTTAGCTTGTTGATCGCAAGCATTGGTGTGGGACCATATTCCCCAGAATCACGAAATACAGCAAGTGCGCGAAAGTATAAAGCATTCGTAAAATTACGCAGCCAATCCAACAGGAACTCGGGTTCAATGTCCGATTTCTTCTGCAACTGTTCGATTCTTCCCCTTGTTGATGTCTCGTATATTTTATTCTGGATGGCAAGCAGACGTATTCCGCTAGCAAAAGGAATGTACAATCCATACTTCACATCAAATTTTCCCGTATCCTCGCCATATCGTTCTGTAATCAAATGACCAAACAAACCAAGAGCAGGCTTGCGGCGAAGGGTATTCTCCAGCATTCGCTGCAACATATCAGGGCTTGATGCTATTTCCGAAAAGGTATGAAAAAGGTCATGTGCAAGACTTTCATTTCCTATAAGGAACCTCATATCCGCCACAATTAACAAATAACGTACCGATTCCCACGTTGGGCTCTCCTGCCATTCCCGCAGCATACCCTTCCAAGCTGACAGTGATTTATTCCACCGCGAAAAATTACAAGTAACCCCACCTTCGCATAGGGGATAACCCGCATTAGCAAGCCAACTAGTGATTCTCTCACCGAGTCTTGTAAAATATTCCTCAACGGCTTCTAATGATTCCTTCAACTCAGGCTCTGCATAGATCAACCCATTATCCTGATCGCTCCATAGGGTCTGCTCCCGTCTTCCTCCACTACCAAAGAGGATTAACGCATAAGGGACGGGAGGCTCGCCAAATCCCTCTTGAGAGAGGGATTCTTCAGCGAGCTTCACCGTCTTGATCATAATCATATCGTGGAGATCGTTAACCTTATCATTAAACTGCTGTGGGTCAGCAACTAAAGGGTGGTCCTTGAGCATTTCCGTGATCTGAATTCGGTAGGCCTTCAGTTCCTCCATGCCAACAGCCTGATCAATAAACTGGATGGCAGTCTTCAAAGAAAGCTTTGCCATAAAACATCCTCCCCAAGGATAATCGTTGTCAACGTCCATTGACGCTTGTGCGTCTACCGTTGATATATAAGACCTGTAAAAGGAGGATCCTATACTTGGTTATATTGTAACAATAATATAATGAATTATTGTTAGTCAAGGATACACGCTCGTCGGGCTTTTTGGTGCCGAGAAAGCTTTTATAAACTTGTAGTATGTGCTTCGCTTGCCTTGCGCATTTGCTCAGGGTAGCCATAGCTGCCATGCTCGCTTAGGTCAAGTCCGACTAACTCTTCCTCTTCAGTTACACGTAAACCAATCGTTTTCTTGATGACGAAGAGGATAAGGAAACTTATCACAACAACGAAAGCGAACGTTCCGGCAATACCCAACGCCTGCACCCCCAGTTGGTGCAATCCCCCACCGTAGAACAAGCCGGATTTACCAGGGGCTAATGCTTCAGTAGCGAACAGTCCGACGGATAAAGTGCCCCATACGCCAGCAATACCGTGAACGGAAAAGGCATAGATCGGATCATCCAAACCAAGCTTTTCAAACCATATAGAAGTGAAAAAGGTGAATACCCCAGCGATTGCACCAATGACAACGGCCGCCCAAGGCTCAACATAAGCACATGCTGCTGTAATGGCAACGAGAGCAGCCAATACACCATTCAGCATCGCAGGAATATCGGCTTTGCCAAAGTAAATCCAGGAAGCAACGAGCGTTGCCACTGCGCCTGCTGCAGCAGCCAGGTTTGTTGTGAGAGCTACATAACCAAAGAATCCATCACCCATCGCTGACAATGTGCTGCCCGCATTAAAGCCGAACCAACAGATCCAGAGAATGATGACACCAAGAACCGTAAGTACCTGGTTGTGACCGGGAATTAAATTAGCTGAACCATCTTTGTTGAATTTGCCAATTCTAGGTTTAAGTAAGATCGTAGCAACGACGGCAGCTGTCGCCCCTTGTAAGTGAACAACCGTTGACCCGGCAAAATCAAGCATACCGATTTGATACAACCAACCACCACCCCAAACCCAGTGAGCAGCAAATGGATAAATAATGATTGTATAGAGCAGACCGAAAATGAAGTAAACAGGCAGTTTGGCTCTTTCTGCAAAACCACCCCATGCTATAGCGAGTGATACACCGGCAAAAGCCAACTGATATAGAAATTCGATAGAAATCGGAACATCATTTGCTGTAAGCGAGCTAAACATGGAGTCACCCAAGCCGTCAATGAAAAATCCGCTTGTTCCTATGAAGCTTGAGCCATCCCCGAAGGCTAGACCAAAACCTATTGCCCAGAAAGCGACGGCACAAATACCAAATGTAAGCACCGTCTTACCCGCAACATGTCCTGCATTCTTCATCCGAGTAGAGCCCGCTTCAAGAAGGGCAAATCCCGCTTGCATGAAAATAACCAAGATAGCACCTAACATGACCCAAACCGAGTTAATAGCTGCTTGAAGCTCAGCACTGCTTGCTTCCTCGGCAGCAAATGCCATGGCAGGAAACATTAAAGTCAATACGCATGCCGTAAGCATGACCTTTCTCCACATTGATATTCTCCCCATTTAAACCTCTCCTTTAATGTTAGGTTTTATAACATATAGCTTTCTTTGTTGTAATTATATTTGGCTGTGTTAGAAAATGCAACATATATTTTCTTAATATTTAAATATATATTCAGAATAATCGTTCGGTTATTCATAATTAAAAAAGGTAACAGCGGGGTGACTTAATTATATGAGGACTAATTTACATTTTTTATTGATTATAATCGAATAATAGCGGGTATAGCTTTAGATAATACATGTCTATATTTTAGTAACTTTGAAACCACGACATTACTCTTACGTATTGTTATTATGGTTTTAGAATCATAATAGCTATTATCATCCAGACAGGAGGTTCAAACAATGATTCCAGGTATTGGTTATGGTTATGGACTTGATCCCATGATGATTTTGATTTTAATCGCATTTGCGTTATCCATGTGGGCATCCTTCAGAGTAAGAGGTACCTTTAATCGCTTCTCACAGGTAAGAGCATCCTCAGGTATGACAGGACGCGATGCAGCACGGAGATTGTTAGACCTTAACGGGTTACAAGACATTCCAGTTGAAATGGTTCCTGGCACCCTCTCAGACCATTATGATCCCATCAAGAGGGTTGTTCGACTCTCGGAGCCTGTTTATATGGAGAACAGTATTTCCGCAATCTCCGTCGCTTGTCATGAAGTAGGCCATGCCATTCAACATAAAGTAGCTTATCCTATGCTCGTGCTGCGGCACCGAATGTTTCCAGCGGTGAATTTCGCTTCACGCATCTCACCTATTTTACTTATAGCAGGTGTGCTCATGGGATTCATGAATCTGGTTTTGCTTGGAATTATTTTCTTCTCAGCAGCCGTAGCGTTTCAATTAGTCACTCTACCGGTTGAGTTCAATGCCACAAGTCGTGCAAAGCACTTAATGGTTGCAGAAGGCTTTATCTCGTTGAACGAGAAGCCCGGAGTAGATCGGGTGCTGAATGCTGCGGCCTTGACTTACGTCGCCGCCGCTCTGATCTCACTGCTTCAGCTTCTCAGGTTTGTAATGATTTTCATGGGCGGCTCAAGATCTAATGATTAATCGGAATCTGAATGAACCTTATATAATATTTATGCAGAAAAACCGTTACCCGGTGTATCATTCTCCCGGTGTAACGGTTTTTCTGTCCTTATAGGATCGGTTCAATGAATCAATCAATATGGAATTTCAATTAATAATTAGACTTGAAAATATCGCAACAGAAATTGATGGAAGCTGCTTGCTACAGGCGACAAGGCTTCATGTCGACGATAGATGATGCCTATAGTACGCGTAACGACCGGATTTGTCAGCTTGACCTTGACTGGCTGCATCGGCAATGATTCCGTTAATGCCATCTCTGGCAGCAGACTAATCCCCATTCCTGCGGCTACAAGTCCTCGAATCGTATCCGTTTCCTCACCTTCAAACTCAATGTTCGGAGTGAATCCCGCCTGTTCACAGGCAGCAAGCACAATTGACCTTAAAGAATACGCCTCACTGAACATTACGAAAGATTCATCACGCAGCTCCGCTAATTCAAGCGTTAACCGATCCGCGAAGCGATGCTGGGCTGGGAGAACGACGTACAACTCTTCTGTAAGCAGCAATTCTCCGCATACTTGGTCATGCTTCTCCGGAAAAGGAGAAATAAAAGCAAGGTCAATCTCACGATTAACTAAATCGCGGAGCAGACTGCTGTAGGTACCTTGACGCAGACGAAATTTAACACCGGGCCGTTCCTGGCGGAAAACCGACACCACTTTTGGCAAAAGATTAATCCCAAGGCTATGAGGAAAGCCGATGCGAATCTCGCCTGTATCGGGATTGAGAAACTCTTGTACCTCCCGTACCGCACGATCCAGATCATTTAAAATAGTTTCAACTCGATTTAGAAACAGCTTCCCTGCCGAAGTTAGCTGTAAGTTACGACCTTTTTGCACGAATAAGGAAATACCAAGTTCCTCTTCAAGTTGGTGGATTTGGCGGCTAACCGCGGACTGTGCGATATGAAGCTCCTCTGAGGCTTGTGTAACATGCTCAATTTTGGCCACTTTCAAAAAGTATTGGAGCTGTCGAAGTTCCAAGTCGTTACCTCATTTCCGAAATTGGACAATTTATTTCCAATTCTATTATAATAAGAGAGCACAGAATTCTCTAGCCCGATTCATAAATAAGCTGATAATTTACAAAGGAGGAATGGAACTATCATGACACAAGAACGAACAGGTATCGCTACCTTGAAAGGAAATCCACTTACTCTTATTGGCAATGAGGTGCTAGTAGGAGTTGCCGCTCCCGATTTCACTGTAAGCAAGAACCTTTTGGATACTGCAACTTTGAATGACTTTGCCGGAAAGATTATATTGATAAGCGTTGTACCATCCCTAGATACAGGTGTTTGCGATACACAGACACGAAGGTTTAATATGGAAGCCGCTAATCTAGGGGACGAGGTTGTCATCTTAACGATTAGCACGGATCTCCCGCCTGCACAAGCTCGTTGGTGCGGAGCCGCAGGCGTAGACAAGGTTGTCCTCTTGTCTGATCATAAGGATGTTTCCTTTGGAACAGCCTACGGTGTACTGATTAAGGAACTCCGCCTCTTAATGCGATCTATTTTTGTGATCGATAAGACAGGTACCATTCGCTATGTTGAAGTATTAAGTGAAATGACAGAGCATCCCGATTACGATAAGGCTGTCGCTGCTGTCAAAGAATTGCTATAACACATAAGGGCAGTACGATTAGCCTACCCATAACGAAGACAGGTCCCGCTCCTTGGTGTTCATCCAAGAGCGGGACCTTTTGGATAGTATGCTCACTTCTAAGTATCAAGGATAAGAACTTATCGGCGTCCTGTAGGGCCATGTATTTACCGATATAAAATCAGAATGAACCTTATACACTATTTATCGATTCAGATATAAAAAAAGTCCCCCGCCGCAGCCGGGAACCGAGATATTAATTACTTCGACATTTTGTACTGGGCCAGACGCTTATCTAAATGCTTGTATATTTCCAGTACATTGCGATAATTCGAACCAAGATCTCCGAGAGAACCACGAGAAGCCGAATAAATATCCACGGCGGATTCAATCGGTGTAATACGAAACAGAGTTAACGTGATATCCTGAACTCTGCCCAAAGCCGTTCTTTTCTCCACCACGATCTCTCCAACATTCTCAACCTCATGTAAGATCGTATACCCTTTCAATGTCTTCAGAGTATTGATGGTTTCTTCCCAAAGTCTGTCCTTCGAGAGCTTGTAATGCTTTGTCTTTAATTCAGGTTCTTTCGCTTTCTCACCCGTTGTCTCATGGCTGCGAATCAAGCCAGTCAATGTTCTCTTCAACAACGTATAGTCCTCCTCAAACAACCGTTCTGTTCCGACTCTTATTGCCGGAAGCGATCTATATTATTTTACCATTGTTTTGTAGAAAGAAAAAGAGGGAAAGCAGATATGATAAAAATGCTAGTGAATTTTAGATCGAAAAAGCATTAAATTGTGTTAAAAAACGTTTGAAAGCGAGATAACCCTCATCCGTTTGTTTATATACACCGGCATCTGACAATACGCGGGCAAACTTGATACCGATCTCACGCTTTACAGCCGCTATTGCATCGTCTTCTGATAATTCCCCATTTTGAGCGTAATGATTAACCAAAGTCTCGATCCATTCTAGATGTTTCTCAAGGGATGTGTCCAGGGTCGTGTTAAATTCGAGCTGCACACCACTCACCATATTCGTTTGTTGGCTAGTAAACCGACTCCTGCTTACAAGGATTTCGGCAATCTGACCAATCTCTTGTTGCAGTCTGCCTGGAAGGACCGCAAGCCCCATCACTTCAATCAGTCCGATATTCTCTTTTTTAATATGATGCAAATCCGCATGAGGATGGAAAATACCTAGTGGGTGCTCATCCGTTGTTCTGTTGTTGCGCAAAACCAGATCAAACTCATACTCCCCTGTTGCATTCTTCCTGGCGATAGGTGTGATCGTGTTATGAGGAACCTGGCCATCCGTAGAGTCGGAGAACGCCAAGACGCCTACAGCTGGATCGCTATAGCTGCGCCAAGCGTCTAAGATGCTCTCTGCGAGCTCCGTAAGCTTAACACGATCCGTTCCAGAGATCCGAACAACGGACATCGGCCAATGAACGATTCCGATGCGAACACCAGGATAGTCTATACTGCTAAAGGAATGCTCAATGGGTGCGATCTCCATCGGAAATTGATGGCGTCCCCCTTGAAAATGGTCATGATTTAGAATCGAGCCTCCAACAATCGGGAGATCCGCATTGGAACCTATAAAATAATGAGGGAATTGGTCAATAAAATCGAGCAAACGCACGAACGAACTGCGCGTTACCCGCATCGGACTATGTTCATGGCTGAACACGATACAATGCTCGTTATAATAAACATAAGGGGAATATTGCACAAACCATGGCTTCCCCGCAAGCTCAACCGGGATCACCCGATGATTTTGACGAGCTGGATGATTAATTCTTCCCGCATAACCAACATTCTCTATACACAAGAGACATTTAGGATAATGGCTTTGTGGAGCATTTCGTTCGGCAGCGATCTCCTTGGGGTCCTTTTCTGGCTTAGAGAGGTTTACCGTGATCTCAAGATCGCCATATTCTGTAGGCGATAACCAATAATCATTCTTGGCAATTCGATCCATACGGATATAGTTGGAATCCATAGACATACGATAGAAACGGTCTGTTGCCTGCTCCGGAGATTGTTCTTTGGCCGTTACCCAAAAGTTACGCGCCACTTCGGATTGCCGAGGCATCAGGAGTCCCATAATTCGAGCATCCAATAGGTCGCGATAAGTCGTATTATTCTCCGGCATCAAACCAAGCTGTGCTGCATAATCAAGAATTGGTTCAAGAATGGCCGTTGGGCTGTCGGGAATGTCATCTGAAAGCTCCCCTTCAAAGGGTTCATCCACCCCTAATAAATCCAAAAGTGCATTTGTCGCGGGAATGTCATCCCCAGAACTTAAGAGCTGGTGACGCATTGCGAACTGGACCAATCGTGCAATTTCTTTTTTAATATCGATCGTATTCATATGTCCTCCTAATGCTGCTTATTCTAATTTGGTTATAAGTACGAATCTGCGTCATCGTCTAATGCAGGCAAAAGAGTCGGGCTTTTTGGGCCACGACCCTTCTTCAACCGCTTATGCTGTTCAGTTAGCTCGTATACCCGTTTGGGTGAGCTTTGTGCCAGACCCAAGCAGATTCGATGATATCCTCCATCCGGTCGCGCTTGCGCTTCCAGCCTAACTCATCTTCAGCCTTCTTCGAGGAAGCGATTAGTACGGCCGGATCCCCGGAGCGACGTTCGACCAATTTAGCCGGAATCGGATGACCCGTTACTCTGCGAGCTGCCTCAATGACCTGCTTGACTGAATAACCTTCGCCGCTGCCTAGGTTATAAACAGCACTCTCTCCACCTTCTCTAAGGCGCTTTAGCGCAAGAACATGAGCATCTGCTAAATCAGATACATGGAGATAATCACGAATACAGGTGCCGTCCTCTGTTGAGTAATCATCGCCATATATGGAGATAAATTCGCGTTTACCTAGGGGTACTTGCAGAATGAGAGGAATCAGATGCGTTTCGGTCAGGTGAGCTTCACCAATGTGTCCACCCTCATGTGCACCCGCAGCATTGAAATAACGCAGAGCTACATATTTTAACCCGTGGGCAACATCAAACCAGTTCATCATCTTTTCCATAGCGAGCTTGGTTTCCCCGTACGCATTCGTTGGGTGCGTCCGATCTTCCTCAGAGATGGGTACATTATCAGGTTCACCGTACGTAGCAGCAGTGGAGGAGTAGTCGATCTTGCTTACGCTGTGCTCTTTCATTTTATCAAGCA
>JACMJI010000185.1 GCA_014380705.1 Gorillibacterium sp.
ACCTGGGCAGTCAACGTGAGCATAGTGACGATTAGGTGTTTCATACTCAACGTGTGCTGTGGAGATTGTGATACCGCGTTCGCGTTCTTCAGGAGCTTTGTCGATTTGGTCAAAAGAAGTATCGACTCCGCCATATCTTTTTGCCAAAACAGAAGTAATTGCTGCCGTTAGAGTCGTTTTACCGTGATCGACGTGACCAATAGTACCGATGTTAACATGCGGTTTATTACGTTCGTATTTAACTTTAGCCATTTAAACGATTCCTCCTTAATTTATCTGTTTAAAATGTTATGCACCTTTGTGCTTGGCAATGATTTCTTCCGAAATGGACTTAGGTACTTCTTCATAGTGAGAAAGTTCCATGGAGTACACTCCGCGACCTTGCGTACGTGAACGCAGGGTAGTTGAGTATCCAAACATTTCAGATAAAGGCACCTTGGAGCGAATGATTTGCGCGCCAAAGCGGGCATCCATTCCTTCAATACGTCCACGACGAGAGTTCAGGTCGCCCATTACGTCGCCCATGTACTCTTCCGGAACAGTGACTTCTACCTTCATGATAGGCTCAAGAAGTACAGGTTTGCATTTTTCCTTGGCAGCCTTAAGCGCCATGGATCCAGCAATTTTAAACGCCATTTCATTGGAATCGACATCATGATACGAGCCGTCGAAAACCGTTGCTTTAATATCAACGAGTGGGAAGCCAGCGATAACGCCGTTCTTCATGGACTCCTCAATACCAGCTTGGATTGGAGCAATGTATTCTCTTGGAACTACGCCACCGACAACTTTGTTTTCAAATACAAAGCCTGAACCCGCTTCGAGTGGTGTAAATTCGACCCAACAGTGTCCGTATTGACCACGACCACCAGACTGACGTACGAATTTCCCTTCCACTTTGGCCGAGTCGCGGAATGTTTCGCGGTAAGCAACCTGCGGTTTACCCACATTGGTTTCTACTTTGAATTCCCGAAGCATACGGTCAACAATAATTTCCAAGTGAAGCTCGCCCATACCTTGAATGATCGTTTGGTTGGTCTCTTGATCTGTAAAGTAACGGAACGTTGGATCTTCTTCGGCCAATTTAGAAAGGGCAACGCCCATTTTGTCTTGGTCGACCTTGGTCTTCGGTTCAACAGCGATCGAGATAACCGGTTCAGGGAAGTTCATGGATTCCAGAATAACATGGTGCTTCTCGTCACAGAGCGTGTCGCCTGTCGTTGTGTCCTTCAGACCCACAGCAGCAGCGATGTCACCGGAATAAACAATGGAGAGCTCTTGACGAGTGTTAGCATGCATCTGAACAATCCGACTGACGCGTTCACGTTTGCCTTTAGTAGCATTAAGTACATAGGAACCAGAGTTTAGGACACCAGAGTACACACGGAAAAACGTAAGTCTACCAACATAAGGGTCTGTAGCAATTTTGAAGGCAAGGGCAGAGAATGGTTCATCATCTGATGACTTGCGCGTCACTTCCGAACCATCCTCAAGATGTCCAATAATATCCGGAACATCAATTGGAGCTGGCAGGTAGTCAATTACAGCGTCCAGCATAGGCTGAACCCCTTTGTTGCGGTATGAAGAGCCACAAATAACTGGGAAGATTTTAACCTCTACGGTTCCCTTGCGGAGAGCGGCTTTGATTTCCGGAACGGTAATCTCTTCGCCTTCCAGGTACTTCATAGTAAGTTCTTCATCAAGTTCTGCAACACGTTCAATTAAGTCCAAGCGAAGCTGTGCAGCTTGTTCCTTCAATTCCTCAGGAATTTCACCATGAACAACTTCTTTACCCAAATCATCTTTGTAATAGATAGCATATTGTTCAACTAGATCGATGATTCCAATGAAATCACCTTCAGCACCGATAGGTAGTTGAATCGGAACAGCGTTTGCACCGAGCTTTACGCGCATTTGCTGCACGGCTCCGAGGAAGTCTGCTCCAATAATGTCCATCTTGTTGACATAAGCGATACGGGGTACTACATAACGGTCTGCTTGACGCCAAACTGTCTCAGATTGGGGTTCAACGCCTTCTTTCGCGCTGAATACACCTACTGCTCCATCTAGTACGCGTAGGGAACGTTCAACTTCAACAGTGAAGTCAACGTGTCCCGGGGTGTCGATAATATTGATGCGGTGGCCTTTCCACTGAGCGGTCGTAGCGGCAGACGTAATTGTAATACCGCGCTCCTGCTCCTGCTCCATCCAGTCCATCGTGGCTGCACCTTCGTGCACTTCCCCGATTTTGTGGGTGATCCCAGTGTAGAACAAAATACGTTCTGTAGTGGTGGTTTTACCGGCATCGATATGCGCCATAATCCCAATGTTACGCGTATCTTTTAAGGAGAACTCTCTTGCCATGGGTTATTCTCCTTTCCTATGTGCGTATCCGCTTATCAAGCCGGATACGTTCTACCAACGATAGTGAGCAAAAGCTTTGTTAGCTTCAGCCATTTTGTGTGTATCTTCACGTTTTTTAACGGAAGAACCTGTGTTGTTGCTTGCATCAATAATTTCTGCAGCCAGACGTTCTTCCATCGTCTTCTCGCCGCGTAGACGAGAATAGTTCACCAACCAACGGAGACCGAGCGTAGTACGACGTTCTGGACGAACTTCAATCGGCACCTGGTAGTTAGCTCCACCGACACGGCGGGCTTTAACTTCCAGAACGGGCATAATGTTTTTGATGGCTTGTTCAAAAATTTCCATCGGCTCTTTACCCGTGCGTTCTTGAATCGCTGTAAAAGCGTTATAAAGGATTTTCTGTGCAGTTCCCCGTTTACCGTCGATCATGATACGGTTAATCAAACGGGTAACGAGCTTGCTGTTGTATAGTGGATCAGGCAACACATCTCTGCGTGTTACGGGACCTTTGCGTGGCATAGATATCCCCCTTTCTTATAAAGATGATTCTGGTTTCCTCAGGCTTGCCATTATTTCTTAGCAGCTTTCGGACGTTTCGTTCCATATTTGGAACGGGATTGCTTACGGTTGTTGACACCAGCGGTATCAAGCGCACCACGAACGATGTGATAACGAACCCCCGGCAAGTCTTTAATCCGGCCACCACGAACAAGAACAACGCTATGCTCTTGCAGGTTATGTCCGATTCCAGGAATATAAGCGGTAACTTCGACTTTGTTCGTCAAGCGTACCCGCGCATATTTACGGAGAGCGGAGTTAGGTTTCTTAGGAGTCATTGTACCGACACGAGTGCATACTCCGCGTTTTTGCGGTGCACTTATCTCAGTTTCTACTCTTTTTAGCGCATTAAAGCCTTTTTGCAGAGCAGGAGATTTCGATTTCACGATCTTTGCTTTGCGGCCTTTGCGCACCAATTGATTGATTGTTGGCATATGGCACCTCCTTCCAGATTTAACTTGCATGCTCTTGCGTCAAGCCCACAGATCCAGGTGAGTCATACATAGACAAAGGAAAAGTTTTTGCCTCCAAGACCGGCGTCCCGGCAACAAAAACGAATGTTCCTTCATTCATTTATAACAGCCACAATAGCGGCTCCCACTTCGATTCCGCAAGCTTTGCCAAGCTGCTTCATGGAATCGACATAAGTGACTTTCACTCCACAGTCCTTGCAGAGATGGATGACTTTATTGGTGAGACGCGGATCTGCGTCTTTAGCGACAAATACTTCTGAAGTTCTTCCGAGCTCCACCATTCTCGTCGCCTGCTTTGTGCCAATGCTCAGCTTTCCAGCCTGTTTTACTTTTTCATAAGACATAAAATCATATCCTCCAAAGAACAGGGAAATATTCGATTTTGGCACACTTTGATATAATAGCACTTCCAAAATCACGTGTCAAGAAAAGTTCGACTCAAATGACTGAGTTTAGAACTTTTCTTAAACGTGTTCAAGATGTCATTCTTTGCGCAAAGAGGTAAATTATTGGACCGCTACTGGAGCTGCTTCTTGAAAGATGCCTTCCGGACCATCGCTATGTGACTCTTCCATACGGCTAGGTTCAACCATACGGATGTTACGATAGCGAGCCATTCCTGTACCTGCAGGAATTAGCTTACCGATGATGACATTCTCTTTAAGGCCGAGGAGTTGATCCACTTTGCCTTTAATTGCAGCATCAGTCAATACTCGGGTTGTCTCCTGGAAGGATGCCGCTGAAAGGAAAGAATCTGTTTCAAGAGACGCTTTGGTAATCCCAAGCAGAACTGGACGTGCAACAGCTGGTTCATCACCGCTCAGTAAAGCTTCCAGATTAGCTCTTTCATATTCATGAACATCGACAAACGAACCAGGAAGAAGTGTGGTTTGACCCGCATCAATGACGCGAATTTTGCGCAGCATCTGACGAATCATAACTTCTACGTGCTTATCATTGATTTCAACGCCTTGATTCCGGTAAACGCGTTGTACTTCCTGCAGAATGTAGTTCTGCACACCGCGAATTCCCTTGATTCTCAGCATATCCTTCGGATCGATCGAACCTTCGGTCAGTTCATCCCCAGCTTCAACATGTTGTCCTTTAACTACACGGATACGTGAACCATAGGTAACAGGATAGACACGGGACTCTGCTTCACCTTGAATTTCAACTTCTCGACGATCCTTGGCTTCACGAATTTCCTTCACGACACCATCAAGCTCACTGATGATCGCTTGGCCTTTCGGATTCCGGGCTTCAAACAGCTCTTGAATCCGGGGAAGACCTTGCGTGATATCGTCTCCAGCAACACCGCCGGTGTGGAATGTCCGCATCGTCAATTGTGTTCCTGGTTCCCCAATGGATTGGGCTGCAATAATACCAACAGCTTCACCAATCTCCACATGCTCACCCGTAGCCAAGTTTCGACCGTAACACTTCTTGCAGACACCATGACGAGCACGACAGCTAAGAACGGAACGAATTTGCAGTTTCTCAATGTTAGCAGTAATGATCGCATCCGCAATGCCTGCTTCAATCAGTTCGTTACGATTGACAATGATCTCACCCGTTACCGGATGCTTCACAGTTTCAAAAGCATAACGACCTTCAATCCGGTCATAGAGATCCTCAATAACTTCCTTGCCATCCTGGATCTTGCTAACTGAAAATCCTTTATCTGTACCGCAATCATCTTCTCTGACAATGACATCCTGGGCCACGTCGACAAGACGACGCGTTAGGTAACCAGAGTCAGCCGTACGAAGTGCTGTATCAGCCAAACCTTTCCGCGCTCCGTGGGTAGAAATAAAGTA
>JACMJI010000017.1 GCA_014380705.1 Gorillibacterium sp.
CACCTTCATAAGTGAGGAAAGTTCCGGGTTGGTCCAACCCATTAGGCTTAAATTCCTTGTAGCGCTCATTGACCTCCACTTTCCAGATGGATAAAAGTCGCACAGGATTAAAACTACTTGTTTCCGGCAAAAGGTAAGGGATATTGGAATAATTTAGGCCCATAAAATATACTCCCTATCGGATTAGATTGAAACTCATGTCACTCCTAGTTTAACAAAAAAATGTACGGAAACACATGAAAGTTTATTGCAGTTCATTCAGATTTCGGTTTCCTTTAGCTATAATTTCAGTAAGACAATTATCATAAATCAATCAAATCGATAATCGGAGGAATGCAATATGATATGGAACTCAATAATTAAGCAGGCATCGGCAGTATGTACAGAGGGAAGCTTTGAGGTTGATTTGAAATCGTATGAAATGCAAGACTGGCAAGGCTCGACGTTGCACTTAAGTGGCAAGGGCAAGGTTCGGTATCTAAGACTGGATGTTTGCCAATCTCCTTCTTTCGACGAAATGCTCGTTGTGGATCCGAACTTTGAAGATATCCGCTATGCACACGAGAGTCAAGCGATGTCTCAAGCTTTCAATAGCCACAACTCAGATTGTCGGTTTAACCGCCAGTGGTTCTTTAGCCCACCTCCAATGGTCTTTCCAGTACGTATGGGAGACGATTGGTATGGGATTGCATTGGGAGCGGAAGCGGGTAACCATATGTACTCTTCCTGGACATACCGTCCCGTGTCGAAGGGACATTTTCAACTGGATGTTTTCTATGATGGGTATTATACCAAGGAAACTGAAGCCTGCACCGTGTTCTTCGGAACGAAGGCATACTCGGATCCCTACCAGGTTATTGCGGCGTATTCCATTCTATTGCGTGAACTGAAGTGGGCACCGACGGTTGAGCGGGAGCCAGCTCTTTGGTGGAAGGATACATTCCTTTGTACGTGGGGCGAACAGTGGAACACTGCGGAGAAGTTTAAAGCTCGACCGTTTAAACAGTTGGAATCCCATCAAGTTACGACCTATGAGACACAAGCGAACCAAGTTCGCTGGATTAAAGGTCTTGTTAATAAGGGTGTTCCAATTGGAGTGGTTAGCACCTCGGATAAGTGGCAGGAGGACCGGTACCGGCTCGTTCCAGACGAAGATCGTTATGATGACATGAGAGGTTTTGCAGATTGGAACCATAGCGAGGGCAGACACGTAATCGCTTGGTTTGGGCTTTGGTCGTGTGAAGGAGCTCCCCTTAATTGGTGTATTCTAGATGCCAATGGCAAACCTGTAGCGATTGACACACAAAATCCAGAGTATCGGCAGTGCTTGCAGGAAGATGTGAAGAAATTGATTAGTCCAGAAGGTTATGACATGGATGGTTTTTTCTTGGATTTCACCTCTGAATTTCCCGTTGGCATGGGCCATAAGATGGCAGGAAATCTCTACGGCCTTGAGATGTTGCATGATTACCTAAAACTTATCCACGATGCAGCCAAATCCGTTAAGCCGGATGCAATGATCATGACGCATTGTCCCCACCCGTATTTTGCTGATGTGACGGATGTATTGCGGTTGAATGACTGGGCCTTCAAGGAGCCAAACCTGGTTGAGCAAGCCCGCTACCGGGCAGGCATTGTCCGAGCTTGCTCCGATTGGTTGATCAACACGGATAATTGGTTCATGTATGACGTTGAACAATGGCGGGAATATCTTAAAATTCAACCAGATTTAGGGATACCGGCAACGTGGCACACTCGTGGCGTATGGGGAATGGGGACAGAACAATACGTGGCGTTTACCGAGGAAGACTATAAGACCTGGGGGGAGATTTGGACAGCGTACCGAGTAAGGGAAGGCTTACAATAATGGACAATTACATGGTGAATGGCTTGGATTTGCGAGTTATAGCCATATTGCGGCATATCCCAGCAACTTCAATCGAGCATGTGGTGCAAGCTCTATATGAGGGGGGATTCGTACCGTAGAAGTCACCTTGAATAGTGAAGGAGCGTTAAATATGATTACCGCCCTGAAGCAGCGTTTTGTCGGGGAATTGAATATTGGCGCGGGAACGGTCTTGGATGAAGAAGCAGGGAAAGCAGCCATTGCAGCAGGAGCTACTTTCTTGTTGACTCCCCACGTGGAAGAGAAGGTCATTCTGCTGGGGGTTGCACTAGGTGTCCCTGTTATAGCAGGTGCGATGACTCCGACGGAAATCGTGTGTGCTTTCCGATTAGGATGCACGGCTGTCAAGGTGTTCCCTGCATCCAGCTTGGGTTCAACATTCATTAAGGAGATTCAAGGGCCACTTGCCCATATTCCCATGATTGCAGTTGGAGGAATCAATCAGACAAACATGCTTGAGTTCCTACGAGCTGGGGCGCTTGGTATCGGAGTGGGGGGCAGTCTCCTAGGGAAGCTGGATAGCCAGAACCCAGATATTAATGGGCTTAGGGAACGTGCTAAACAATTTGTAACCATATGAAAGTTGTATGATATGGAGGGATAGGTTTACAAACTTGATTTGATGCTTATGTATTGTAGTACATGAAAATTCGCTCTACATGAATATCGGGTATTGAATGAATATTGATAAAATACTTCTAAAATAGTGGGAAGTCCTTGGTGTTAGGTTAGTGTCGGATGAAAAAAAAACATTGTCCGATCTAAGTCCGCGTAAATCGCGTGCTATTTAGGTGCGCCTAGAGCTAACGAACGAGTCAAAGCGAATGGCTATGTTAAATCTTACTGTTGATTCACGACCAAAAATTAACCGCCCACTGAAATGGCGGTTAATTTAACCTAACCCAGGTTATTATTGGAATGAAATATATCAATATGATTAAACCACAAAGACCAACGCCAAATAATCTGAAGCTTTTGGCCGCATGATGTCCGGAAATGACGAGATATGGATGGCGACTAATATTGAAATCATTGATTATATGGATGCGATTAAACGGCTACAGTTCTCTGTTGATGGAACCATTGTCCGGAACCCGAACGGTATTTCAGTTTGGATCGAGGTCGACGGCACTGTTGTAGAAGTCAAACCGGGAGTCACAACACCCCTTTTTGGGGAATTGTCACCGTGATTTTAGTTCCAATACCCAGCTTGCTAAAGATGGATATGCCGTATCCCTCGCCGAAGGCAAGCTTTATTCGCTTGTCTACATTGTTCATTCCGTAATTTTTCCACTCTTCGGGATCTAAAGCAAGCTTCGCGATCGTTGCAGGAAGCATTCCCATGCCGTCATCAATCACTTCCAATATAATGTTGGTTCCTTGTTTAAAGCCTTTAATGATGATATTGATCCCGTTTTCATCATCACATAGTCCATGATTAATGCAATTCTCTACAAAGGGTTGCAAGGTAAGCTTCACAGTAGAGAAGACCAATACTGCA
>JACMJI010000186.1 GCA_014380705.1 Gorillibacterium sp.
AAGAACAATACTTTGTTGAACAGAACCCGTGCTCCAGGTATACGTGCTTGCTCCCTGGCCGGTTAGAGTAAGTGTTGTTCCTTCACAAATTGTATTGGAAGGAGTGCTGTTGATGCTCACAATTGGAGCAGGTGTTATAAATATGGATGCTTGTGCCGAAGCGGTACAATTGCCGGATGACCCCATAGCCGTGTATACTGTGTTGCTTGTTGGACATACTTGTAAAGTAGCTCTGGAGCGAAAAACTAAAAACGGAGGGGAAGGCTGTACACAGATGAACAGATTAATAAAAACAACAATCACAGCATTTCTATTAAGTATGGTACTGAACAGTAGCGCCGCATGGGCAGCATCACAAGTTGATAAGTTAACAAGTAATGTAGGACTGTCAAGTTCTGTCGTGTCGATTGGTGGCTCCATCACTCTTAGGGAGCAAGAGAGCATGCAAGCTAAAGGCGTGATTACTGCGATTCGTGACGTAGACGGGTACAAATCCATTCAGATCCAAGGCATCGATACAAGGGGACTGGTTTTGAACATTAGTGCGGACACGGTCATTGAAAAAGCCGACGGTACCAAGCTTAACTTCTCTGACCTCACATTGGGTCAGCAAATTGAAGTGGAGCATTCCATGGCAATGACACTCAGCCTTCCTCCACAAACGGCTGCTTATAAGATTATTGTTATGGATCAAAGTAAAGATGAAGTCATCGGTACCGCTGGAATCATTGAAGAGGTCCGAACAAGCGCTGATGACGTTACAAGCCTGTTCATAAAAGGCAAAGGATTAACCGAGAAATCCCCGGCTGAAGTGGTGCTCCGCCTGACGGATTCAACCCTGCTTGTTAACCCGATGGGAGACGCTGTCAAGAGGAGTGAGTTCGTGCAGGGTGCTCAAGTGATTGGGTTTTATAGCCCTAAACTAACCAAGAGTCTGCCCCCAATCGGAACCGCATGGAAGGTTGTTTTGGAGTCTATAGCTGAATAGTCGAGCAGTTCGCGGAGGTTTAATCTGTTAATTAATTCATTTCCATCGCAGCCACCTGCAAATTTGCTGATTAGTACCAGTTGCATCACACGTAAGAATAGCCATGTTAGCTAACCTAGAAGCATGGCTATTTCTTTATCTCTATACTACTAGAAAAAACAAACCTCAAATCTTAAGTTCGCGCCTTGTTGGAAACGTTTCCATAGTTAATAATATAACTATACTTGAACAGGGGGTTTTAAATAATGGCGAATAAAGTGACAAAGTCAGCAGCGGTTGTATTGACTGGTGCATTACTGGTTGGTCTTACAGCTTGCGGTGGCGGAGACAGCAAGACAGCAGATCCATCTGCTACTAAAGCAGCAGATACGAAGGACACGGGCAAGAAAATAACGATTACATTCCAGAACATCTATCCAGACCCAGCAACACCATCACACAAAATGATTAAAGAATTGGTCGCTGAGTACGAAGCTTTGCATAAGAACATTCACATTGAATTAGATACGCTCAACACAGACCAACAAAAGATTAAACTGAAAACACAAGCTGCGGCTAAAGAAGTTCCAGATATCACGATCGTTAACCCAGCTGCCCAAATGAAGCCTTTCGTAGATGCCGGATTGCTTGCTCCGCTAAACGACATGCTGGATCAGAACGGACTGAAGGACACTTACCAAAGCGGACTTCTCGATTACTATAGCTTCGATGGCAATGTTTACGCGCTGCCAGACGGTAACAATATCGAAGTTGTTTACTACAACAAAGATTTGTTTGCCCAAGCTGGAATTGCTAACACACCAACTACCTTTGAGGAGCTTCTGAAGGATGTTGAAATCCTGAAGGCTAAAGGCATCACCCCTCTTGCGATTGGCGAGAAGGATTCATGGACGGGCTCATTCCTCTTCATGAACGTATTGCTTCGCACCAATGGTGGCCCTGGCTTCTTAACGGATATCTTGAATGAGAAGAAAACCTTCGCTGATCCTGCGTTTGTTGAGGCTGTTGATGCCTTCCAAGCACTCGTTCAAGCAGGAGCTTTCCCAGACGGCGCAACTTCGATTGATGCCAATGCTGGTGGTAACATCTTCAAATCCGGTAAAGCGGCGATGTGGGTAATCGGTTCTTGGGAAACAGGAGCAGTTGACGCATCCTCCGTTGCTGGTAAAGTTGGAGCATTCCAATTCCCAACAGTTAACGGCAAAGGCGATCCAAATGAATTCATGCTTGCACCAGGTAGCGGCTTCGCAGTCTCTGCTAACAGCCCTCACCTGCAAGAAACCAAAGATTTCTTAAACTTCTTTACCGTGAACCTGCCTAAAAAACAATTTGAGCTTAAAAATGCTGTAGGTCTTGGTCAAAAGGTTGATGGTGACCTGAAGGCTGCTGGTTACTCTGACCTCGCAATCAACATTGCTAATCTGTTCAACAATGTTAAAGGTGGAGACTTGGCCTTTGATAACACGCTGAACCCAGCTACTGCTCAAGGACATTTAAGCAGTATTCAAAACCTCTTCATTCAAAAAACAGATACGGCTAAAGTGGTTAAAGAACACCAAGATGCATTTGACGCTAACAAAGGCAAATAAGTCAAGGTTTCAAACAATGCGAAGAAGCATAAATGCTTCTTCGCATTGAATTTGAGTAAAGGAGGCGGAAACCGTGAAAGTTTTGAAGGTGCCAGCACGTACAATAGCCGTCTTCGTATTGCCGTGTCTATTGCTTTATGTCTGTCTGGTGTTTGCTCCGATTATTGTTTCTTTTTACACAGGCATGTTGGAATGGAATGGGCTCACCGCGCATTCTAAGTTTATTGGTTTAGATAATTTTAAAACGATGTTTTTTGACGATGCTGTCTTTTGGCCATCTGTAAGAAGAACCATGTTATACGCCGTTGCTTCTATGCTGGAGATTCCACTTTGCTTACTTATGGCGATCCTGCTCAATCGGTTCGTTAGAAAAGGCAATACGCTTGTATCGATTTATTTTACACCTGTAATTCTATCCGTTGTTATCATTGGTCAACTATGGAAAACGATCTATGATCCGATCTCCATGGGAGGGATGCTGAATGGTGTCTTAGTCTCGCTTGGTTTAGAAAGCTGGACACACAATTGGCTAACGGAACCCAAAATTGCGATGTTTGCTCTTTATCTCGTATCGCTATGGCAGTACTTTGGCTACCATCTCTTGATTCAATTTACAGGTATTCAGAATCTCCCGTCTGAAATTTATGAAGCGGCGAAGATTGACGGGGCGGATGGTTTTAAAGCGGATCGTTATATTACCTTGCCCCTGATCGTTCCCATTTTTAAAATATCTGTTATTCTGGCATTCATCGGTTCCTTACAGGCATTTGATCTAGTAATGGTCATGACAGCAGGCGGACCTGCTCACGCCACGGATGTTATCTCGACTCATATGTATAACAGTTCGTTCCTATCCATGAAGTATGGGTACGGTAGTGCCATCGCAGTCTTCCTTGTCGTTGTTTGTCTGGTGTTTACAGTGATGATCAACTACATCTTTAATCGGATTGATCGAAAAGTCAGCTAAAAAGGAGTGCGCGATATGAAAAATGCAAAAAAAGGCATCGTGTATCTTCTTTTCGCGATTCCTGTGCTCACTCAATTGTATCCACTTCTGTGGTTGGTGCTCTATTCTCTAAAAACCAATGAAGAGATTTTAAGTGGTAAGTTCTTCGCCCTCCCCAAGGTGGCGCAATGGCACAATTACAAAGAGGCTTTTCAAGCCGGCAGCTACCTCAGGTATCTATCCAATAGTGTGTTTGTTACGGTGATTACCATGGTCTGTGTCATTCTCTTAAGCTCAATGGTGGCTTACGCCATCTCCCGCTTCCGCTGGCGCTATGGCAATATCATCATGATAGTCTTCATGATGGGGATGATGATTCCCATGCAGGCAACGCTGCTTCCCCTGATGATTATTTTCAAGAATATGCATATTCTCAATACACATGGGTCCTTGATTCTGCCTTACATTGCCTTCTCCACTCCGATCTCGGTTTTTATTCTCAGCGGATTTATGCGTAGCATCCCGCATGAGATTGAGGAGTCGGCCTTCGTAGACGGAGCGAGCGTATACCGCATTTTCAGCCAAATTATCTTGCCAATCTCCGTTCCACCCGTGATG
>JACMJI010000187.1 GCA_014380705.1 Gorillibacterium sp.
ATGTATAAATATTATATGTTCATTCTGATTCCGCATCGGTAAACGCACGGCGTCAAAGGACGCCGACAGGCGTTTATCCTTGGGACGTTTACTATTTCTTCCGAGTAAAAAGGGAATGCGTGATGTGAAGTCGAACAACAAGAAGACAAACACGAAGATGAGATTTAGGGGGACGCTTAACAGTGATCATGAAAACGAATGGGACAGCTAAGAAAAAATCTTTTTCAGAAAAAAGGGTATCGTCCAAAATCAAGGGTCGTCTGCTCCTGTTACTCGCCATGGCCCTTGTTGTAGGTCCGGGAGGAATGGCTCATGCGGCTGCAGGGGTAACCTATGAAAGCAAAAGCATTAGCTATGACGGGAAATCGTATTCACTTCAATATACGGTGATTGACCCGAAGAATCCTTATTTACGCGTCATGGCTGTAACCGCTCAAGAGGGGATTGGGCATGTCGAGGACTTTTCCTCGATGGTCAAAAGAAATAATGCCGTTGCAGCGGTCAATGGAACGTTTTTTAATGCTTATGAAGCAAGTGAGACGGTTCGTTATCCCAATGGGCTTTTATTAAATGCTGGGGAAACCCTCCATAGCGGCAAGAATCAGTCTCTTATCTTGCCCGTGAGTAAGACACCGGATATTCGCATGATTCAATTAAAGGTCCAAATTACGATAAAAGGCAAGGACACATCCTATACATGCAACCCGTGGGGGGTCAATCGCTATTACGGGGAGAAGACGACGACTCAAATTGTCGTATTTACCAGAGCTTTTGGGAAACAAATTACGTTTGCTGGCAGTAAAGCAATCATCAACAATGAGGGAATAATCACAGCCATTACGGCAGGGACAGCTGCTATTCCGAATGGAGGAGAAGTGCTGTTTATCGGTAATGATGAGAGCAATAAGCGAAATATAATGACCAAGCTTTCTGTCGGAGATCATGTAACAATAGAGCATACGGTTCTTGATACGGATAGCGGTGTCCTATCCACAACGGAGGATTATGAGGCAGCAGTTGGTGTAGGTCCAAAGCTCGTTACAAACGGGAAGGTCGATGTGAATACAGAGCGAGATGGATTTCAGGATCCTAAGATCACGACCTCAGCCGCCGCACGCAGTTTTGTCGGGGTGAATGCGAATGGTCACTTGGTGCTGGGTGTATCAACTGCTGCAACGATGAACCAACTTGCTCAGGTGCTGATCAAGCTAGGATTGAAGGAAGCCATGAACCTCGATGGCGGCGCAAGCTCTGCTCTGTATGCCGAGGGGGAAATGAAGCGATCAGCCGGAAGGAAGCTCAGCAATGCAATTGTGGTTCGAGGGTATGATAAACCGCAGGTTCAGGTATTCGTGAATAGAAAAATCGTTAATGAAATTCGCGGCTATATGGAGAACAATCGTACAATGGTTCCCCTGCGCGGGATATTTGAGCGTTTGGGAGCGACGATGTCCTGGGATAAATCAGGCAAAATCCTAACCGTACGCAAAGGGGAAACCAAGCTGGTGCTGGAGCTAGGCAGTAAGCAAGCTGAGCTGAATGGTAAAATAATAGCGTTGGAGACGCCGCCTGTTGTGCAGGAGGGCAGGACGTTTGTGCCCTTGCGTTTCGCAGTGACCGCCCTGGGTGGGACAGTAACCTGGGACAATGCCTTATATCGCGCATCCATTGTGGCGCCGTAGAAGAGCAAGAGATAAAGAGCTAAGAAAGAGCTAAGAAAGAGCTAAGAAAGAGCTAAGAAAGAGCTAAGAAAGAGCTAAGAAAGAGCTAAGAAAGACTAAGAAAGACTAAGAAAGACTAAAAAAGACTAAGAATTACGAACAAATCATCGTCGTTAATGAAATTGACCTAACCCTTATTGCAGAGCTCCACTTTGTGGAGCTTTTTCCACTGTATCAGAAGGTACAAATATTAGTTAAGGTTCATTCCTATGCCTCATCGGTAAACGCACGGCCCTACGCAGGACGCCGACAGACGTTTATCCTTGCTTAGAAATATTTTTTATCAGCTACCCATGCAGGGGAGAGCCGTGTGCGTGCGTCTATTATGGTGAAAGGGGGAGAGAGCGATTGAAGACGAAGCTGTAGTGGAAGCCATACTGGAAGGCCGAACGGAATGCTACCGGATCTTAGTGGATCGTTATCGGTCTTACCTGTATCAGGTCGTCTATGCGATCGTTCGCTCCCCAGTGGATGCGGAAGATGTGACGCAAGAGGCTTTCCTGAAAATCTATTCCGCACTCCCCCTTTACCGCAAGCAGGGATTCAAAACCTGGATCACCCGAATTGCTACCAATAAAGCGATTGATCATGTCCGAAAGCTGCGGCGCCGCAAGGAGGACACGGTCGATCAAGTGGAGCACAACGTGATGAACACGGGGCCATTAGCGAGCAGCGTGCAGGAGGATATCCTTTTAGACAAAGAAAAGAAAGAGCTGCTGCACCGTCACCTGGAAGTCATGCCCATAAATTACCGGGATGTTGTGATTGCCTATTATTTTCATGAAAAAACCTATCAGCAAATTGCTGTCGAGCAACAGATCGAGATTAAAACGGTCGAATCAAAGCTATACCGAGCCCGTCATTGGATTCGCAAAAATTGGAAGGAGGAGGAGTTCAGTTGACCCAACATGAGAGCAACGAACTTTGGCTGGCCTATATTCAAGATCAACTTCCTGAAGTAGTCCGCAACCGAATGGAAAAGCACCTGGAGTCCTGTGACGATTGTCTACAGGCTTACATGGCTAATCTAAACTTTCTTCCGCTTGCGGAGCCCGGGGAGGAGCTTTTCGGAGCTGCCTTTACCGATCAAGTGATGGCCAGTCTACCTACCCTGCAAACTGTGGGAAAGAAGCTGCCGAGTAAGGAAAGGTGGTTTCATCGCACCATTGTTCATTACGCAGCGGCAGCGGCGGTTACGATTATCATGATGTCCTCCGGGGTGTTCAGTGAGGTGCCAAAGCAGCTTGAACGGCTTGAAGCCTCTCAGCCCTGGAAGCAAGGGGATTCACTATCAGACCAACTAATGAAGAAGACATCTACATTCTTGGATTCGATCCAACCCAAAGAAACAGGAGGGAAATAAAAAGTGAAACCTAACGCGCTCTTGGCTTTTCTGCTGTCCTTTTGCCCTGGACTTGGCCATCTCTATCTAAACCGGAAGCTGCGAGCTTTTCTATACGCCATATCCTTTTTCGGACTGCTATTTATAATGGCGCTCAACTTTGACAATGTAGAAGGAGAATTTGTCCTTGTCCTGCTGTTTGCGGCATTTATTGTTTGGGGGATCAATCTGCTGGACGTCATTCTGTATCTGAATTCACCAAATCGCCATAGGCAATCGATGCAGACGGTTAGCACTGATCCAAGCGATGGGGCGTCCGAAGATCATATCAATCAGCAAAATGATCGCTTTAATACGATCCTGTTATCCATTATTCCTGGACTTGGACATTTCCACCTAGGGTTGATGCAGCGCGGGCTCACTTTCCTGGTGTCTTTCTTCGGATTTTTCACTTTGGTTACTTTTGTCACCTTTACAACGCGGGTCGAGGGCTTCTTCATATTCCTGCTTGCCCTTCCAGTGATTTGGCTTTACTGCATGTTCGATGCGGTACAGCTTGTGAACCGCCGCGAGAGGGGGGAACAGCTAGAAGATCGCTCCTTGTTTGAGGACTTAGAACGAAGCCGGGAGGAAGGCAAGAAAAGCCGGACGATTGCCACCGTACTCGCTATTTTTCCAGGGGCTGGACATATGTACCTGGGTCTTCAGCGCAGAGGATTGCAGCTCATGGCGGCGTTCCTATTCTCCATCTACATCATGGATACCTTACACTTGTCCTTGTTCCTGTTTCTAATTCCATTAATCTGGTTTTACAGCTTGTTCGACGCTTTACAGAATATATCGAAATATGATCGCGAACCACTACAGGACACACCGATTGTGAATTGGCTGATGAATCATCAGAAGTGGGTCGGGTTTGCTCTGCTTGGTTTAGGGTGCTACTTCTTATTCGAACGAGTAGGCCGGGTGATATTGGAACAGTATTTTCCAAATAATCAGGTTTACCTATGGTTGCACAATAACTTCAGCACGATGGTTATATCCTTCCTGCTTATCTTTGGCGGAATCCGGCTGCTGATTGGGGATAAGAGCAAGAACGGAGGGAAAAGAACATGAGAAAATGGCGTGTAGGGACGTTATCCATGAGTGTGACGTTGATTGCGCTCGGAATAGGCTTGTTGATTCGTTTGGGAAAGGGGTCAGAGACCACTCTTTTCTTCCTAGATTGGTGGCCCTTGGTCTTTATTCTTCTAGGAGGGGAACTCCTGCTGCAGCTAATTCTGTCGGGACAGAAGGATTCACCCATTCGTTATGATGTATTCAGCATCCTGTTTGTAGGCTTAATCTGCTCGGGTGGCTTGATCCTGGCGCTTCTCACCTCGACGGGTATTATGACCGAAGTGAGGGAAGCGATCGGGGGAACGGAGCGAAGCGTTTCACTGCCGGAGTTCCGCGAAACAGTGGGCAGTGAAACCAAGAAGATCGTTGTCACTTCACACCAGTCAAATCTGGTGATAAGACGCGAGGACGCGGGCGAGATGTTCTTGTTTGGTACCTACCGCCAACAGCTAAATGAGGGCAAACCTGTGGTAGAGGTGAATAAAGCGGATTTTGCTGCGATTCGTAAATCGGGTTCTACACTCTATGTGGAAGTGAAAGCTCTTCCGCTGAATCATGGCATACATACGGAGTATCAAGAAACTTCGGCTACACTCGTCGTTCCGTCGACTATAGCTGTTGAAATTAATGGACCTTATCAAACAGACGATCAATCAGAAAAGCTTCCCTAGATGAGGGAAGCTTTTTTCCTATAGCAGGGGGTAATTACCCTAAGCAGACTGAAGACCTGCAATGGAGACTCTCCGTACCATTGTTTCACGGGGAACATCGCTTACAGAATGTTAGAATCACCTGAGCCAGCTCTTCGGGAGTCTCGATCATGCTCATGTGTCCGGCGCTTGCAAGCGTAACGTTCGTGAAGGAGGCTTTGTTCACCGAGAATGTTCTCTCCGCAGGAATAACACCATCCTTAGCCCCTGCCACCAGCAAGACGGGCTGGATGGCCCCTTCAAGGACATGGTTTCGATCCACGCGTTGTTTCATGCCCTCCTGTGCAGCGGCTGCACCATGCAGAGAGGTGCCTCTGCCGATCTCCTTCATCCGCGCCACGTCCTCAGGCTGCGTTGTTAAATGTTCAGGTGCAAACAGCTTAGGGATCAGTCCTTCAACAAAAGCAGCGATGCCTTCATTGTTGATAACAGCAATCCCTTTGTCCCGACCTGCTCGTCCTTCCTCCGTGTCCGGTAATGCAGTGGAGTGGATCAAGCCAAAGCCGGCTAATTGGTCACCAAGCTTCTCAGCGAGTGCAAGGGTGATATAGCCTCCGAGCGAGTGACCAAGGACAATAGGGCGCTCGATGTTAAGCACGGTGATGAGGTGCTCAATATCGCTGGCAAAGGCCTCCATGGGGTAAACCGCAGCCTCGGGTGCAGCAGACTTGCCATGTCCGCGAAGGTCGGGGACAACAACTCGATATGCGCTTTCTAAGTAGGGAATGATTTGCTCCCAGTAGCGGGAACTTCCACAGAAGCCGTGAAGCAGGATGAGCGGGCTTCCACTGCCGTGTTCCTCATAGGCGATTGGTGCAGCACGGTTCCCCAGTCTTTGAGGATTCATCATCGCTTCCCTCCTAAGCTTCGATTTGGACGGGTTTACCGGTTTTCACCGAAAGGTTAGCCGCTAGTGTAATTTTGTGAGTTTTGAGGGAGTCCTGGTAATCTGATAGAATAAGGGAGCGGTCACCAGTCCTTAAGGCATGAATAAAGGCTTCATTTTCCCTGAATAGGGGGTCGCCGGAGCATTTGTATTCGTCCACTCGATCGGCTTCCGTTACCTTTAGACACGATTCCTGCAGCTCAATGATTCCTTTGTTCGTATAAATATCCAACCCCACCTTGTGGTAGGTTGGAAGCAGGCAGCTGTTAGAGATTGTGGCTACAGCCCCGCTGGCTAGCTTCATCGTTACGGTACCTACGTCAAAAACGCTGGTACCGGGTACCTGCTCGTGCATGACACGCTGACTGAAGGCGGCGTAAACCTCCGAAACTTCTCCACAGAGCAAGCGGAGCATATCCACAATGTGAGTGGTCTGCTCTACGAATTGTCCGCCGGAGGTATCATAGTTAATCCACCAATCGGCCATTGGCATCGTACCCATCCAGTAACCGAGTGCCATGCCAACTTTGACGTCGCTATCGGCAATTAGTTGTTTGGCTCTCTGGGCTGAATCCAGGTAACGCCAATGATAGCCCACGGAATTCAGGAGGTTGGTCTCTTTCAAGCGCTTGGCAATGGCAAGGGGCAATTCTTGGTTAATCCCGAGTGGCTTCTCCACTAAGAAGGGGATGGAGCGTTCGATTAACTGCTCCTCCAGACCTTCATGAACATGAGGGGGAACGCAAATGTAGACAGCATCAAGCTTCTGATCGTCGAGCATATCTGTTAGTGATCCATAGGACTTGGCATGGGTATGGGCTTGAGCCGCTTTATCTGAGCTCATCTGGGTGTTGCTGGTGAAAGCTGAGACAGTCACACCTTCAATTTTCGATAAGCAATTCTGGTGACCCTGGGAAATCCCCCCGGTGCCGACAAAGCCAATTTTTAATGTCATAGAATAAATCATTCCTCTCGATTGTAGATTGAGTTCAAATAGTAGGGAATACATGGTGAATTATCTCGCAAGTGTTTCTCGGGTACTTTCTTGGAAAGATGAATGGCGTCAAGACAAACGGATAGACGGTTATCCTTGTATTATACTAAAGGTTGAGGGAGCTACCAAATTTTAATTAAAAGTAAAAACCAGTCCAAACACATGTTGCTTGTGTTTGGACTGGTTTTTCGTCTTGCAGCTAAAAAATATTGTTGCTGTAATGCTTATTGTGCGCTGTACACGCCATCAATTAACAGGGTTGATCCGGTAACCCCTTTTAGCCTTTCACTGGCAATCAGCATTAGAAAAAGGATCATTCAAGACTATAATTCCGGATGGCATCCAATTCTTCAGCCGTAAAAACATTATCGTTATAAAAATTTAAAAATGTTTCTGAATTACTTACATCAAAAATGATCATATCGTCTGTATTAATCGTAACCTTAACGCCTGCATCAAACAAAGTACGGATCGGATGGGTCTTATAGTCTTTGGCTCTGCTTAACAAAATATTACTGGCAGGGCACACGTTAAGTTTAATGTTATGGTTCGCTAAAAAGCGCATGGTCTGTTTACAATTCACAGCCGCATTCCCATGCTGTACTTCGTCTAGCTCTAAAACC
>JACMJI010000188.1 GCA_014380705.1 Gorillibacterium sp.
CCCAACGCGCCCGTGGTGGTGGTCAAGCGCTTGAATGAAGAGGCCGTACCTGTGTTCCATATGAGCAACAGCTCAGGAAGCTTCCACTTTCCGTCATACGGCTTTGTATCCGTACCGGTAATGGCACCAAACATCTATAAGGGAATTAAGAATTTTGAGGCTCATGCTGTGGGTAATTCACGCTTTACAGTTAAGGAGAGCCAAGTTAAGAACCGGATCTTCTGGTTAAATACCAAGAATGGGGTGCCGCTGTTCTCCTACGCACCACTCAAAAGCTATGAAGAAAGCTATGAGAAAACGATTCTTCATTCGGAAGGAACCGGTCGTCATCTCGTACAGACCGATAAAGTCAATTGGGTGAATCTACCCTCACCGATTCCTGAGAAATCATGGGGAGATACCTATGAGAACACTCGGGTGAAAAAACATAATGCGTTCATTCGCTCCGTTTTTGAGGATGCGCTCCGTTACGGGGTCATCCGTGAGAAAAGTGCCGATTCAGGTACCTTCAGCCGCTTTGAATGTGTTTTGACGCTTTCTTTTGATCCGGAGGCCTTCCTTGCAGGCTTTAACCTGCAGCTAGATCAACCTAAACCGAACCTTGGTGAACTTAAACAGGCGATTGGACAACTGAAAGCGAAGCTTACAGGCGGCCTTGAGCAGGTCGGCACTCGTGAAGTGTTTGGCAGTACAGATCTAGAGTCAGCTAAAGAAAATCTGATCCGTTACCCTGGACTTTACGATGAAGTTCGTCGGGAAATCGCCAAGTACACTGAGATTACAGCCTTAATTGATCGTCTTGCCGCCATTCTCTCCGCCAATCAGGACGAGGAAAAGTTCGTTGATCTCTTTATTGAATCGATCTACACGGGAACGATCGTGAAGAAAGGCGCACAGTATGTCTACGACCACGATACTGATGAGGAAACATGGGAACCCTTCGTTAATCTGCTGCGGGTGAACAAATTTATTGAATATGCTATTTTTGAAAAAATCCGTGGGCTCGATGCCAAGCGGATCGCCCTTCTAGAGCGTAAGGCTGCAAAGCGCAGTGAGCAACTAACCTCCTCCGAGGATGTCGCAGAATTGCTCCTTACCCTTGAGAAGATGGCGTCATCCTATCAAGAGGCGAAGACTGCACTGGATTTTGATCGAGTGGAGCTGGTAAAAGGAGAAGAAATGTACCGTTTCTACCGTCAGGTGACAACCAAAGCAGGCGACATGCTCAAAACAATTCGTTAAAGGATGTCTTGCAGATGTGAGGGTCAGCCTCGGTAGGCATAGGAAGGAAGATGGTTTTATGCTGGAGCGTTTACGTTCTTTTGTGAGCGAGTATGATAGACGGGCTGATGAAGCTGCGGATGTTAATGATGAGCAGCGGAGCTTGCATAATCCCCTGGTTTTTCTTTTTGTCGGTGAGAAATCAACCGAAGCCCTGGATACCGTACGTCGCTTGATGGAGCTAAAATGCACCAATAGTGAAGCAATTCTGTATTTGCATTTGTCTGATGAAGGCACGAGCAAAGCGAAGGAGACTGGGAAAGCTGCGGGTCAATTATTCAGTCTTAACTTCCCCTTCTCCAAGGAGAACAGAGCATCCGTCCGTCCAGATCTGCACCGCAGCTTCTATCAAAGCAAGGAAACGCTGTCCGAGCTGAATCGTCTGATCCGCCGTGCGGGTAACCGACTGGCCGAGAGTGGACGCCTCTATGTTAATTTTCAGCGGTTGAATTTGGCAGTGGTCACACAGGTGGATGATCCGCTTAATGTACTGCTGCCGGAATTTCTCCTGCTCGTTAAATCTATTCTTGGTGAGTCCTTCAAGCATGTGCAGACTGACTTGTATGCACTGATGAAGGAGGGGGAAGCGGACGAGGAGTTTGCCTATGCGGCAGCAATGGGCTACAGTTTCTTGACCGAGCTTGATGCTCAACAAACCCGCAGCTATTCACTTCAAGCCCCGCTTTTGCTAACAGAGGATGGGTTTGCATTGGAGGTTGAACACTTGCCCTCCCCATTATTTGATCTTGTCTATCTGCTTGGGGACAAGGATGAGCATGGGATCTTAGCTAAGAAAGGCCTGGAGCTTGCTTATAAAACCATCGCTAGTCTGAACCTGCTTAAAAACCGCCGGACAGTCCATGAATATGACAGAGATGGCGGCGGTGTCTATAATAATCTTCAATACAAGCAGAGTATTACCTCGCCTGCTGTTCCGGAGAATATCTACTCCTCGGCAGGCTATGCAGAGGTCAGGCGTCCCAATCAGGCGATTGCGCTGATGGTGCTAAAGCAGGTATATCACGCTTTTTGCTCCAAGCTTGAAAGCAGTGGGGGTATGGAGGGCAAGGATGGGGCTCAGCTTTTCGGTCTTGACGCAGCCTCGGTGAATCGTGTGGCCGCCTCACTCCTTCCGGCTAAGGAGAAGTTAGAGGAGATGCATGCGCTTCTGGCGGCAGACCAACCCCTAGACAAGTTAAAACGTTCATCGCTTCGCGAGGTCGAGGAGGAGTTGTACGGAAGCAATTGTCGTGCTTTTTTTGCCCGGCATTTTGAACAGGTTGCGAGATCAGCTCTAATGGCAATCAACTTGCGAACAGAAGCCGAGCGTAAGCTCGCAGCTGAGCTTCGACCGCCCTATACCTTTTATTCCGTTTACCGTTGGACGGATGAGTCAGAAGAGGCTGGGCTTCATAAAGTGATAGCTCGTCAGTTAGAAGAAACCGGAAGACAATTAGATGATGCCCAATATGCGCTGCAACGTACTTATGAGCAGTTAGGAGATACATTGCAGAGCGGCAGCGGCTTTAGCTTTCTGGCTAAAACGGCCAAAAGACGGTTTAGGCGTGAGCTTATTGCTGTGCTGTACAGCCAGCACTATGATGTGTTAGCCCTTCAGATGAAGCGGGAACTCTTGCTTAAATGGGAAGACACATTGACAGAGCTGCATCAGGGTGCGGGCCAGCTCGTGAGTCAACTTCAGCTCCTGAAGACAGACCTCAAGGATGCCGCCCAGCAGATTATTGGCCAGACGGCTGATGATAACGGGGACGATTTGGGGCGAAATCTGAGAGAGTATTATTCCAAGCAGGTTGCAAGAATCATTGCGGCTTTGGCTGCGAATCGAGGACCTGAGTTTTTCCTGGATTCTAAATACTTTGGTGATATTGCTGCTCTGCTGATTGAAGGTCGGGATAAGCTGTTAACCCGCTTAATTGAGATTTGCCGTCGGGAGGTTTTCACTGACGCTGTGTTTGCCAAGTCCTTTGAAGAGGAGCTGCTGGATCGAGCAAATGTCACTGTGGGTTTCGAGGAGAGAAATCTGATTCTCACCAAAGAAGAACTGTACCGGGACCTGTTTGAACGGCTCGAGACTGGAGCGACCATTCGGCTGTCCTTGTTCAATTACACTCAGAAGCATCGATATGAGGAAAAATACTTTTTTGGGGATTTTGAGAGTGAATTTATCCGCTATGCTTTTGCCCTTGATCGGGGAAACCGGACCTATCAGCTGGGTTGCGTTCATGAACGAAAGACAAGCGGGATTGATAAGCTTAACATTATGGGGGGCTTTCGGATGGATGATGTTATGTTCGGCCGCAATGCTCGCAAGTACTATGATTCGTATGTGGCTAATGGCTTCAATTTCCACCCTTAATCCAAAAGGAACGAAGGTACGGAGGGGAAATTTGGGAATGTAGGAGCGATACTTCCGCCATGTCCTTCCCTACGTAAGATTCGTATTGGAAGCTTGGAAATGTAGGAGCATTATCGATCGCGTTACGAGTAAAAAAGGAGGTTGGTTGATGTTTCGTCGCAAAGTGAACGGGCTGCTGTTTCTCTTCAGCTTGATTGGCGGTGCTGCTGGTTTTGCTGCCGGAGAAGCTCTGTTATATCAACAAGAGGGCACCATGTCTAATATTCTGCTCATGGCTTGTTACTTTGGTCTACTCGGGCTGCTGACTGGATTTATGTGTCTGCTTGCAGAGGTCGTCTCCCCGCAGTTGAATGGCCGTGGCTGGCGATTGCGCAATGCTGCAAGTGGTTGGAAGCTGCTCGTTCCGGCAGCATTCATCATGCTATTGGCAGCTGGAGCCTTGTTTCAGACCATTTATGGAATGGGCTTAGGGGGTCGTAAGCCTGCTGAGGATATTGTTCTTGTCATCGACAAATCCAGCAGTATGAAAGAGACAGACCCAGGTCGGGAAAGCGTTCGTGCTGCCCAGGAACTAATCGGTAGGATGGATTCGGGGAAACGAACCGCTATCGTCCTCTTTAACGAGCGGCCTGAGCTGCTGCAGCCTCTGACGATTCTTGCCACTCAAGTAGAGAAGGATCAAGTGATAACCCGCTTAGATGGGTATACAGCTGACGGTCAGACTGACATCTCTGGTGCCCTTAAGATGGCACTTACAGAGCTCGAATCGGCTTCAAATAAACGTAAAAGTATGGTCATTCTCATATCGGATGGCTACAGCGAGGTTCAGGTGGAGGAAGCAGTCCAGCCTTATCATCAAGAAGGGATCGCTATTCATGCAGTAGGG
>JACMJI010000189.1 GCA_014380705.1 Gorillibacterium sp.
ACCTGCAACAAAGAAGTCGTCTGGGAGGAAATATCTCGCGGTTATGAATACGAGCCTGGACGGTTTGTTTTGTTTGAGAAGGATGAGCTTGACACATTGGGGGGAGAAGGTACCCGGGAGATTAAAATTTTGGATTTTGTTGATCTTCAGGAAATTGACCCCGTTTATTTTCAAAAGACTTATTATTTAGGCCCTGGTGATACGGGGACAAACGCCTACAGTCTCTTACTCGAATCGCTGCGCCAAACAGGCAAGATCGGAATTGCTGCAGTAACCCTGCGTTCCAAAAGCAGCCTAGCTGCCATTCGTGTCATTGATCGGTGCATTGCCATGGAAACGATCTTCTATCCGGATGAGATTCGTTCAGTTACCCAGGTACCAAACCTGCCCGAATCTGTACAAGTGAATGATAAGGAGCTCAACATGGCTAAGTTGCTCATTGATCAGCTATCGACACCTTTTGAACCGGATAAATATAAAGATGAATATCGCGTCGCACTAACGAAGATGATTGAGCAGAAAGTAGCGGGAGAGGAAATCAGTGCAGCCCCCGAGCCTAAGCGAGCGAATGTCATCGATCTAATGGCAGCTCTGCAAGCCAGCTTGGATGCTACCAAGAAAGCCTCACCCGTTACGGACCCCGGATTACCTGGTAAAACAAAGGCTAAGAGCAAAAGCCGTAAGCAGAAGCAGACAGGAACCTAATTCTATACCCGGGAGTTGAGCGGTCGGGCCAAATCTTTCGATGGTGGTACCCCGACTCAACTCTATACATAAATTTCCCTTTGTATGCAGAAACTGATTGAGACATCTTACCAAACCATGAAACAAACACGATTAATGGGCAAAAAAAGTTATCAGTAAAGCAGGTGACCTATGGACAAGGAATCTAAGGAAGAGAAAACTGTCGCCCCAGGGCCAACAGACATTTCCTCAGTGAATGATTTAAAAACCGTTTTATTATCCCAAAATATTGTCGATAACGAGAAATATCTAACGGAGCTTTTTGAGGATTGTTCCGATATTGTCATTCGTCCCTTCCAATCTGATCCAGGTGTGCGGGCCATTGCTGTAATGGTGGACGGCCTGGTTAAATCTGATCTGGTTCAGCGCACGCTAGAAATGCTGATGGTTTACTGGAAGGGTGAAGACTCGGATATTGAATCAATCAAAGATAAGATTCTTCCTGTCGCTCAAATTAAACTCGTCGAGAATTACGCTGACCTCTTGGATGGAGTTCTTAGCGGAGATACAGCTATTCTGCTTCAAGGGAACACGAAAGCCATTCTGGCTGGAATTCGCGGACCGAGTACGCGTTCCGTAGACAGGCCCTCCACCGAAGAAATTGTACGGGGACCGCAGGAAGGCTTTATTGAGAACATCCGAATCAATACATCTCTTGTCCGGCGTAAAATCAAATCACCGAATATGAAGACGAAAGCCCTCGTCATAGGTCGGCATAGTCGAACAAATGTCGTCGTCGCTTACGTGGACGGAATTGTTGACCCCGCCCTTGTAAAAGAGGTAATTAGCCGCTTAGAACGAGTTGATGTCGATATCATTCTCGAAACGGGACAGCTCGAGGAGTACATCCAGGACAGTGCCTATTCTCCTTTTCCACAGGTCCAAGCATCGGAGCGGCCTGATGCGGTTGCTGCCGCAATCATGAACGGTAGAATTGCCATTTTTGTCGATGGAACACCGATGGTAATGATTGTCCCTACCGTTTTTCTTAACTTTATGCTTACCGTTGAGGATCATTACGAGAGATTTCAATTTTCTACTTTCTTGCGTTGGCTTCGTTATGCTTTCTTGCTGCTTTCCTTGTTTATACCCGCTTGGTATGTAGCGAGTACAACCTTCCATCCTGAGATGATTCCAACCAGTCTACTGCTTAGCTTCGCTTCCTCCAGAGAAAAGATTCCATTTCCCGCTGTCATTGAGGTGTTGCTTATGGAAATCATCTTCGAAGCACTCCGCGAAGCGGGAATACGGTTGCCCAAACAGATTGGGTCAGCATTAAGTATTCTCGGTGCCTTGATTATCGGACAAGCAGCCGTTGAAGCAGGGATTGTGTCCGCACCTGTGGTCATCGTCGTTTCAATTACGGGGATTGCCTCCTTTACCATCCCGCAATTTAATGGAGCGGTAGCGCTGCGGTTATTGAGGTTTCCTCTTATTATTCTGGCTTCAATATTTGGTATTTACGGTGTACTTATCGGTGCGATGTTCATTCTCGGTCACATGGCTAAGCTTCGCTCCTTCGGGGTGCCCTACTTATCGCCTGCGGCTCCGTACTCGCCTGACCTAAAGAACGCCCTAGTTCGAATGCCTCATTGGGCTGCCACTACCCGTCCCTCCTACCTGCATCCACAGGACCCCGTACGGCGTAGTGAAGATGTTAAAGCATCCATTGGCAAAGACAAAGGAACGAAAGGGAAAAGCGTAGAACACGAGTCAGATAATGAAAAGAAATCGAGCGTAGAGTCACATTCCGACTGGAATCATTCCGCTAGGTCCGAGGACAAAAGCCAGCGGGATCATTCCGCTAGGTCCGAGGACAAAAGCCAACGGGATTATTCCGCCAGGTCCGAGGACAATAGCCAGCAGGATTATTCCGCCAGGTCCGAGGGCAAAGATGAACAGCATAGGGAGGCGTCCGCAAATGAGAAAAAAGACAACACAACATCTTAATTCCCAAGCATATGTTAGCTTGATTGAACGGTTAGCTCCTACCAACGCTAATCCTTCCTTGAAGCGTCTGGCTGCGTGCTGCACTCTCTTACTAATCCCCGTTCTGCTAAGTGGCTGTTGGGATCGTACCGAACTAAATGATGTGGCGATAACACTAGCCTCAGCCGCTGATGCGGCACCCGATAATAAGATCATGATCACAACAGAGTATCCAATACCGGCTAAGCTAGGAGGGAAAGAGGGCGGTGGGGGTGATAAGCCGTATGTCTTCTTGCAGGGCACTGGACGAACCGTCCGTGATGTATCCCAGCACGTTCAAAAACGCATGGCTCGAAAAATAAACATGTCACATCGGCGGGTATTTGTCATCGGAGAAGAGATGGCAAAGCGGGGGGTGCGTCCCCTTTTCGATCAACTCGGGCGTTTCCCAGAAAATCGCTTGAATGGACTCATGGTTGTTGCACGGGGTAGTGGCTCTGAGCTGCTTCATGGCGTAACGCCTATTGATGAATTTTCTTGGGAAGGTTTGCGAGAAATTGGCAAAGGTAGAGGTCGCGCAGTAAATAACATGAAGAATGTCACCCAAGCTCTAAACAGCTTAACCGTTGATACTATTATGGTTTATATGGGCGTTGAGGAGATAAAGGACGAAGGTGGTAAAACCTCCAAACAGATCAAATTGCTTGGCTATGCACAGTTTAAACAAGACAAAATGGTCGGTGTTTATACTGGGGAGCAGATTGAAGGGATTCATTGGCTCATGGGACAGTTTATTCCCTATGAAGTAAACGTATCTCTGCTACCGGGGCAAACCATTGTTCTTAATCTTATGGAGGGGCGTAGTACGCTAAAGCCTTATATCCTTCCCGGAAACAAAATCCGCTTTGATCTGGATATTAAGGCTGTATGCAGTGTAGCAGAGAACTATGGAGAGCTTCAGCTTGATGATTTAATGAATATTAGAAAACTATCAAGCGAAGTATCTAATTCCATAAAACAATCGGTAGAAAGTGCATTCTCCCAAATGCAGGAGAAGAAAACCGATTCCGTCGGCTTTGGCAATCGAATCTTTCGTAAATATCCAAGACCTTGGCTTTCTCGACTACAGAATAATTGGAATGAAGAATTTCCTAAGGTCGATCTCCGTATCCATGTCCAAACAACGATATCACATACGGGCTTGACCAATAATAACATCGCCAAGGAGGAGAAAAAACGTGGTTAGCACCCTGTTTATATATATCCTTCTTGCCTTAATTGCCTATGTTCTGCTCACCGATATTCGAAAAATTCGAAAAAAAGAAATGGAGAAAAGTGAAACGATTACGATCATCCTGATTCACGGGGCGACGATTCTCCTTACGATCTTTTTGCTAATTGGTGTTCCCATCAACATGCCAACCCGTTATTTTATTGATCAAATCTCCGTTCCCTTATCGGAATGGCTGGAGGAGCGTCACTAACATGTCTAGGATTCTAATCAGCCAACGCCAATTTACTTTTTTGCTTGCTTCCTTGTTTGTGTCGACCTCTCTAATTAATCTGCCTAGCTTCTTAATCCGAATAGCTGGAGGAGATGCTGTTTTCTCGCTAATCATTCCAACGATTTACACCATCGGAATTGTCGCATTCTATGTTTGGTTAGCTAAGCTTTATCCCGACACAAATCTATTTGAAATTTCCAATATTGTTTTCGGTCGGATTCTCGGAGGTCTCTTTAATATTCTGATCCTGGTCCATATCTGGTTTGTTTTTATTCGGGATATTCGATTGTATAATTTCTTTATCAAGGTCACTTTGTTGCCCAATACACCTACAGATATTGTTATGTTGCTGTTCTTTATTGTCCTGATGTACTTTGGCGTATCGTCCATTGAGGTAGCTGCCCGAATCAATGAACTGGTATATCCGGTTTTATTTCTCAGCCAGCTTCTACTGCCCATCATTCTATGGAACCAATTTTCCGTTTACCGTATTGATCCTTTTTTTATTGAACCCATAACGTCGGTAATCGCGAATGGCTTGGTTGGAGCCTCATGGTATGGTGACATTGTTATTCTTGGGGCCTTTCTTCATACGCTAAAAAGCCATAAACAGCTGCAGGCGGGTTCACGCTTCGCAATTATGCTCGCTACGTTTACAATCCTGATGGTAACGGAGCTAAGCATCCTAGTATTCGGTACGCATATTGCAGCCCATCAAATCTATCCCTCCTATAGCCTTGCCCTTCAGATGTATTTGTCGGACTTTCTAGATCGACTAGAGCAGCCGTTCTTCTGGATCTCTTTCCCCGCTCTCGTCATTAGTACAGTCATTACCTTCATCGCAATGATGCTCGGTATAGCAAGCTTTTCAAAAACGAGGAAATATGGCGGCTTCAGTCGTCCTTTTGGAATTCTCATGCTCGTCACTACATTGATGGCTTTTCGTGGTTCGATTGATGTTTACCTATTCTCCAATTACGGCTTACCTGCTTATGTACTCACTACTCAGCCGCTCATCATTTTGGCCATGATCATTGCCGCTTCGATCAAACAACGTAGAAAAAAAGGACAGACCTCAACAACCCATGCTGAACCGGGTGGTGAGATCTGCGATAGCTCTGTTCCTAAAGACGATAAGAAACAACGGGGCAAGAGGAGAAAATGGGTATGGACCCAGAATAGGTGGATGAATTTCACGCATGGTTTGCTGGCACTCGCTGTTTTCTCTGTTTTCGTTGGTTACTTAACAGGAATGGATCAACAAATGATCGCTACCTGGTCTGCTGTCCTATATGGACTGTGTATTACCCTTGCCGTTTTCACGACTTTTATGGAAACCAAGCAAGCAACGAAAGAATCAAAACCAACCCAATAGCGGTTTAGCAAATGGGTTAGTGAACGGCTTCCAGACCAGCGCTATTCAAGAAATTCCAAGGCTTATTGAAATGCGGCTGGAAGAAGAAGTCGGTAAAGCCAAGCTCCTCCATCGTCATCCCTGCCTGAATGCAGACGGATATGGTATTGATGGACTGCGTTAGTTCCGCTACTGACATAAGTTGGGCTCCCAGGATTCTCCCCGAATCCTCTTCATATACAACCTTTAGCGTAACAGATTCCGATGAAGGCATAAATTCAGGACGGTAATGATCAACAATGGTAACAGCTTTCGCCTTTAAGTTAGCATCTTCAGCCGCTTGTACAGTGAGCCCCGTGGATGCAATATTCTGTTCATAAATCTTGATTCCCGAAGTCCCTTGTGTACCCGTATATCTCACTCTTGGACCAACCAAATTCTTCGCAACAAGGGTACCCATGCGAACGGCATTCGTCGCAAGTGGAATGTAGGCAGGCTTGCCAGTCGGGTTGTACCATACCGCACAGCTGTCTCCAGCAGCATAGACATCTGCTGCACTTGTGCGCATATATTCATCGACAACAATAGCCCCATTATCCAGCATCTCTACCTGTCCCTTGAATAGTTCCGTTTGCGGTCGGAAACCGATACACAGCACAACCATGTCAACCTCATATTCACCCTTGGTTGTGATCACCTTGGTTACGCCGTTTACATTCCCTTCAAACTTAACTACTGTCTGCCCAAGACTAAGCGTGATGCCGCGCTCTGCCATGTCTTTCTCGACAACATCCGTAATTTCATGATCGAGATATCTACTTAAAATCCGATCTGCCGTGTCAATCAAGGTCACTTGTTTTCCATTCTCCTCAAAAGCTTCTACGAGCTCGACACCGATATATCCAGCACCAACAACTGCGATTCGTTTGGAACTTTTGGCGTGCTCAATTATGGCTTTTGAGTGCTCCCAATTTTTGCAAAGCATAATATTGTCCAGTTCCCCACCTTCAAGTTTTGGCACAATCGGCCAAGATCCTGTCGTTATGACCAATTTGTCATAAGAATCGGAGAAAACCTCACCCGTATCCAGATTCTCAACCGATAACGTTTTGGCTGAAGTGTCTACTGACTTGACATTATGTTTAATTCGCATGGTGACGCCAAGCTCCGTAAGCTTCGCTGGGGAAGAATAGAAAAGACCTTCTGGATCTTTAACCACGCCGCCCACATAGAGAGCAATGCCACAGGATAGAAATGAAATATTATCATTACGCTCATAAGCCGTAATCTCAGCTTCGGGATAAAGGGCTGCCATGTTAACAATTGCGGCCGTACCTGCATGGGTGCAGCCGATAACAGCAATCTTCAAAGCGATCTCCTCCTTCATAAATCGTTCAAGATTATAAATATACTTCGGACGATTGTGATATATTTCACAGCATCTTGTGATTATTATAACTTTCTTTTGAGATTTAATCAATAATTATTATCATCTGATTTTAATTATGATTAAGGATGGTGACAAATTGGAACCCCTTATCCCCTTCGAACCACTATCAACGCCCAGCATACCGTCTGGAGAACCCTGGATTGCTCAGGTAAAGTGGGACGGCGTTCGCATGCTTACTTATTATGACGGGACCGAGGTATCGCTATTCAACAGAAAGCTTCATGAACGGACGGCTCAGTATCCTGAATTACAGGATATAAAAAGCTATTGCCGCGCCAATAATGTCATTCTCGATGGTGAGCTTGTCGCCCTTGAGAATGGTTTACCAGCCTTCCACCAAATCATGAGAAGAGATGGTCTCAGGCGTTTGGACGGCTTGGCTGCTGCCATGAGAGCCGTTCCCGTAACTTATATGGTCTTTGATATTCTTTACTGTAACGGAGCATGGGTGACAGATCGCCCGCTTGCTCTGCGCCAACAGCTGCTGTCCGAAATGATTCTCCCTAAGGAGGGAGTCCAAATCGTGCAGAGCTTCGCACAGACGGAGGAGCTTTATCACGTGATTGAGGAGCGTGGGATCGAAGGAATCGTCTGCAAAGACCTAACGAGTGCCTATACGGTCGGAGGCAAAGACAAACGCTGGCTAAAAGTGAAAAATTATCAGGATTTAATTGCTACCGTTGGCGGGGTGACCCTTCGTGGTAAAACGGTTAATGCGCTGCTATTGGGACTTTACGATGAGAAAGGACATTTTATTTATATCGGGCATGCCGGCACGGGTAAACTAACCCGGAAGGATTGGACTCAGTTTACAGATGCTATCGCACCGCTCCTAGTCAAAGACCGACCCTTCTTAAACATTCCGGAACGGAGCAAGGACGCACTTTGGCTCAAGCCGGTTTTTACAGTCAAAATCAAATATATTGAGTGGACCCACCATATCACGTTGCGGCAGCCAAGTATCCAAGCTTTTGTTGCGACAGACCCCAAAGAATCAACCTTCAGACTAGCGGGAGTGAGCCGATGAAGACAGCAGATCCTAAGACAACAACCTTCAGACTAGCGGGGGCGAACCGATGAAGACAGCAGATAAAGGTACGGTCATGGTAGATGGGGAAGAGGTTACCATTACGAATCCCGAGAAACTGCTTTGGCCTGAGCTAAGGCTTACCAAAATGGACTATTTGCAGAAGCTGGTTTTTCTTGCCCCTTACCTGCTAACCTACTGCAGAAATCGTTATTTGACGACCATTCGCTACCCTAATGGCATTCATGGCAAATCATTTTATCAAAAAAATGCCCCCGAGCCTTTGCCGTCTTACGTACGGACAGCAACGCTTGGGGACATTCAATATGTTGTCGCGGATTCGGCACCGACCCTATTATGGCTCGGCAACCTGGCTTGTTTAGAGTTCCATCCCTCATTCCATCGTGTAGGGGATGAGCTGCCGGCTGAATGGCTCATTGATATTGACCCTTCGCTGGACGTAGAGCCGCGAATTATGAACGCAGTCAGCCTGATCGGAGAAGCTTTGGATCGCATGAAGATCAAAGCCGTCCCCAAAACCTCGGGAGCAACTGGCGTTCAGCTTTTTGTTCCGATTGAGCGCGGCTATACCTTCGCTGAGCTGCGAAGCCTTGGGGAGTTCCTTGGCAAGTACCTTGTAAAGCTTTACCCGAGGCTTTTTACAATTGAGCGGTTGAAAAAAAACCGAGGAGACCTGATCTACGTCGATTATCTCCAGCATTGGTACGGAAAAACATTGTCCTCCCCTTATACCCCAAGAGCGCGTATCGCCGCCTCCATTTCCACCCCGCTCTTCTGGAGTGAAGTGGAAGCTGGAGTTGATCCTCGGGACTATAACCTGCTAAGTATTGAAGGGCGGCTGCGGACTCACGGTGACCTCATCAGCCAGCTTGCACCACAATCGCTAGATCATGTGCTGTCTTTTATAAAGTAAGTAACCCGAGCAATGCTACAGTCTAACGATTAGGCAGCTACGTCGCGTTTTACGAAGAAGAACCAGGATAGCAGATGAAACAGAAGGAAATACCCAACGAGAACAGCAATTGAGAAATTAAGGGTCATTCCCTCATAGGGAGGGATGCCTTCCGCATAAACCGTAAGGTCTGTGTTGTTAAATAAGTAATACTTCATCCATGTGTATTTACGGAGAAGCATGGCTGGAACAGTTCCAGCCAAGAAAAAAATTAATGACAAAGCAATGGACAAAGCGCTGCTGCGGAACGCAGATGAGATCATGAAGGCCATGGTCACGATCATCAGCATGCCAATACAATTCAAGCCTTGTGAAGACAAAGCATGGACAAGCATACTGCGTTCATGCACTAACCCGTCTCCTCCCAAGAAAAGATAAGGCGAATTTGAACCAGCAAAGCTGCTAATTATCCCGTTTACCAGATAAGAAACAATAAACTGGGTGGCAAAAAGCAACAAACTAAACAGTAAGGTGGCTATATATTTTGATAAGAGTATTTTCGTCCGACTTGCGGGACGAATGAGCAGCAGCTTGATCGTGCCGGTGGAGAATTCACCGGCTACTATATCTGCAGCAACAATCACCGTAAATACGCCTACAATTAAGATTAAGAACGGCGCAACATTCATTACATTGCCCCAAGTGGAGCCATCTGCAGGGGGAATATCATGCGCGAGTCGATATTCTCCAATCTTGACGATTCGCTCAGCCGTTTTTTTCATCACTTCCATGCCAGTATTAAGTTGAGGCTTAAATTGGTCTACTTCAGCCTGAACCTGTTGACGCCAGTCGCCTTCCGTATTCATACTCGTAGAGATGAGTATGGGGAGAGCAATCGTAAGGGTAACAAGGATCCCGAGTAAAACCCATGTGCGGACTCGGTTATAAATCTTCATATTTTCATTACGAATAAGATTAAGCAATGGAGTCGCCTCCTGTCATTTCTAAGAATTTATCTTCCAGACTCTTCGTCATCTGTTTTATTCCATAAACTCGAATGTCTGCCTGCACGAGCAACCTATTCAGATCGGCAGCCTGCTCACGGGAGGCCGCAATTTCCAGAATGGAATCCTTGATCTGAACCTCCCAGCCTGCAGCCCGTAATACCTCTGCTGCCTGTTCAGCCGAATTAACCTCAAGCAAGAAGATATCCTTTTCTCCATTCTCAACAAAGTCCTTAATCAGCCGTACATCAATCAATCGGCCATGCTGAATAATTCCGATCCGGTCGCACATGAGCTCCATTTCGGACAGCAGATGGCTAGAGACAATAATGGAGATGTGCTCTTCAATCGCGAGCTTGCGGAGGTAATCACGCAGCTCGCGAATACCGGCAGGATCAAGTCCATTCGTCGGTTCATCGAGAATCAATAACGATGGTTTATGTAATATCGCTTGCGCAACCCCAAGCCTTTGTCTCATTCCAAGGGAGTAGGTTTTCACTTTGTCGTTCATACGGTTTTCTAGACCGACGAGCTTGACCACTTCGTTTATTCGTTCTTTGGTTACCCCTTTAACCATCCGAGCATAATGGATTAGGTTCTTGTAGCCGGACATGTATTTGTACATTTCCGGATTTTCTACAATTGCCCCCACATAGCGGATCGCTTGCTCGAAATCCCGGGTAATGCTCTTCCCCTCGACCTCCACATCCCCTTGAGTCGGCTTCATTAAGCCTACCATCATCCGTATGGTCGTCGTTTTCCCGGCTCCGTTCGGGCCAAGAAACCCGAATACCTCCCCTTTTGGAACCTCAAAGCTGAGGTTATCAATAATGAGCTTTGAACCAATCTTCTTAGTAAGTCCGATCAACCGTACCGTTGGTTTATCCAATGGTTATCCCTCCCCATGTAAAACTTTCCCTTTTTTTCACTCAAAAAAAAGCTTACCACAAGTAGCATCCTTCTAACAAATACAAAAAAAAAAACGAAACCAACCGCAAGATAATTGGACCCGCTTTTACTAACGATGAGGTTTATTCCTCTATTGCTTACCTTCAAATATAGGCTGGAGCTTATCTGCAAGCGCACGCTCCAAATAGGGATCAATACCGAGAAATTCTTTGAACCTCAAATAGTTTGCGGCAAGAATGTTAAGCTGGGCCGAGTCCGAGGTTTTCTGTCGAACAGCACGGATTAGCAAGTTCTTTGGTGTGTGCTCCATATCGATAAACTCGAGAATCTGCGCTTTATAGCCAACTAATTCTAATAGCCGAGCCCGAACAGAGTCTGTAGCGAGCGCAGCGAATCTCTCCTTAATGATGCCATGCCCTAACATAGTGGCGAGTGTCTCATGCTGAACCTGGCCATACAGCTCGTGCTGGCAGCAGGGTACGGAAAGGATGACGCTGGCATTCCAACGGATCGCTTTATTCAAAGCAGCGTCGGTTGCAGTATCGCAGGCATGGAGCGTTACGACCATATCTGCTTCCGTGACATCGTCATAAACGGCAATATCACCGATCTGGAAATGAAGCCCCTCATAGCGCAAGCGATGGGCTAAGGATGCACATTGGGTAATAACATCCGCCTTTAAGTCAAGTCCAGTTACGTCGACATCCCTCCCCCGTATATTCACCAGATAATGATACAAGGCGAAGGTCAGATAGGATTTGCCACAACCAAAGTCAATAATCCTAAGCGTGCGACCCTCCGGCAGCTCCGGCATCACATCCTCAATCATTTCAAGGAAACGATTGATCTGTCGAAACTTATCATACTTGGCGGCTGCTACTTTACCTTCGGCATTCATTACACCGAGCTCAACCAAAAAAGCAACGGGCTCGCCTTCGGGCAAGAGGTATTTCTTAGCGCGGTTATGGGTAAGCTCCACTTGCTGACGGGTTGCCTCCCGCGTAAGGATAGAGGCCTTCCCTTTTTTATTTACCAGGACCTGATAATCTCCGTCTACGGACTGAAATAGTCCTTGTTTATAAACATGGAGCAGCTCGACGATACGCTCTACGGCAACAGCTGGCTCCAAATTTTCATGTAGCTCCTTGGCTCCAACCGCATAAGATAATTGAAAATACCTTGCGCCTTTAAGTAAAACTGGCTTCACTTTTATTTTGGACGCTGTATCTGGAAGCTTGGTCCGAGGTCCGCTTAGCGTCGCCTGTACCAGTTTCCCTTCATGAACTAGCTTCTCCAGCAATTGTTTTAATTGTTCCATATCTGCCTCTCCAATACTCTTTAATAGTTACTTCACAGCACGCGTATGGCGTTCGCTGCGCGGAGGCAAAGCAAGTCCTGCAGTAGGCAAAACATCCGTTGATATTTCATTTTTCTCGGAACCGTCTGCTGTGAGCTTTGATTTATCCTCTTTTACAGCTATAGCGTAGGAAGTAACAATCGGGTCCGCCTTCAGGTGTCCCTGCAATAAATTTTCCAAAAAATCAACCCGTGTCTGAAGCAACCTAACGACTTCCTTAAGCTCCATGACATCATTCGTCAGATCATTCTCGGCCTTTTGCAGTAAAGTGTTCAAAGCTTCGTTGCTTGGTCTACCTTCTTCGTCCTCAAGAAGTAACGCTCTAAGTTCCTCTGGGGAAAGAAGGTGGTTATGATCCATCATAGGTCCCATCACCTTTCGAGCCTTTTCCATCATTCTACCCGATTCCAAGCAGAATTGCTTCTATCTAAGTATGCAAGGTAAACTATGGTTATAAAATAAGGGGATTACGTGATTTAGCAAATTTTACTTTTTGGAAAAATGAAGCCAATCTTAATTTGATGCTTGACTCGGGAGATGGCTTCAATATAATCTTTTTAGTAACAATTGACTCCAACTTATCCCTACAAACTAGTAAGATGGATTTTCGGGGTTATTTTCCTCAAGAGTAGGAGGTTGACATGTCGCAATGGGTAATGATATTTTATTAGGCTTTGCCGTAACTTTATTTGCTGGACTATGTACAGGAATTGGGAGCATACTAGCCTTCTTCACAAAACGCACCAATACGCGCTACCTGTCCCTTGCGTTAGGCTTCTCGGCGGGTGTAATGATTTATGTATCGATGATTGAAATTTTCTTTAAAGCAAAAACCGCTCTAATTGCAGAGCTCGGGGTGCAAAAGGGCTCCTGGCTAACAGTTATCGCTTTTTTTGGCGGAATGGGCTTGATCGCTTTGATCGACAAATGCATTCCTCATAATGAAAATCCCCACGAAATCAAGATGGTTGAGGATATGCCCTCCACTTTGACTCCCGTCCAGAATAAAAAGCTGCTTAAAACGGGAACCTTTGTTGCCCTTAGCATCGCTATTCATAATTTTCCCGAGGGTCTGGCAACGTTTGTAGCTACCATAAATGATCCAAGCCTTGGCATTGCAATCGCCACAGCCATTGCCCTGCACAACATACCTGAGGGGATTGCTGTATCTATTCCCGTTTATTATGCTACAGGTTCTCGCAAAAAAGCCTTCATCCTCTCTTTCCTTTCTGGCGTCACTGAGCCCGTCGGAGCGGTTATCGGATATCTACTGCTAATGCCGTTCATGAGTGACACGTTATTCGGTGTGTTATTCGCCGCCGTTGCTGGCATTATGGTATTTATCTCCATTGATGAGCTGCTGCCCGCAGCCCGTGAATATGGGGAGCATCACCTATCTATCTACGGCCTCGTTGCCGGCATGGCTGTCATGGCTGTGAGCCTGTTGCTGTTTATTTAATAAACAGCGCTAGCGCAGCAGCCGCCCGGGCTCGGGCCCGGGCCGAGCAACCGATTTAGCGATCAAAATGATCGCTAAATCCACCAAAAGCAGCCGCCCGTGCCCGGGCCGTGCATTTTAGCGCTCATTTTGAGCGCTATTTGCCCCGCCAATGCCTGGGCTGAGCTGCAGACCTACCAAACCAATAAAACTCCAGACAAAAAAAGCCGCTCGAGAGCACAGAACGGCTTTATTTTCGCTGCCACCTATTCGGTTATGGTCATGTCCCCTGAGATTGTTTTGAATGTCAATGACATTCCACCCTCACCTAGGCTACCCGCTACATGTCTCTTGCTCTTATCTGTATACTTGAACTCGTTCGCGTCAATCTGCACATCACCTGAGACTGTTTTGCTCTCGAGCTTATATGCAGTTTCTTTTGGAAGTACAATTTTAAGATCACCGGAAACCGAACTCATCTCGACAGACTTGGCCGCCCCCTGCAAATCAAGAGTTAGCGACCCGGAGGTTGTACTTACATTGCTGATCTCTGCTGTACCCTCAAGCTCGACGTCGCCTGATACTGTAGTGACTCGCAACTCTTTTCCCATTAAGTCATGAGCCTCTACATCGCCGGAGGTTGTTCTACTGATCAACTTATCGCCTTGAAGACGCTTTAGCTGCAAATCGCCAGAAACGGTACTTGCCGTCACATTACCTGTCCAATCCTCAAGCTCAACATCACCGGATGTCGTCTTTGCAACTAGATCCACACCAGCAAGGTTACGCGCATCAATATCACCCGAGATTGTGGACAGTTCAAACTGGCCCGCCCATACATGGCTTAGTGATTGGTCTCCTGAAGTTGTGCTTGCATTTAGGCGTTCATAGTGCTTTTTCGGTAGTATAACACTCAGTTTAACGGAAGAAGTACCAAAGAACCCACTGCCCTTTTGGACCACCTGGATAATCAACTCGCTACCCTTTAATTCCGAGTTCAAACTGATGTCCTTAGACTTGCTTGCCTTACCGTTTAGCTCAAGCTTAATTTCATTGCCCGTTCCCTGGGTAATTTGCACGTCTGCACGTGTGGAACTGATCGTCACTTTGTTGATTTCTTCGGCATTAAAGCTTCTACTGTCCCCAATCGGTGATGAAGGTTTATCCGAGAATAGCGATTGATAAATATAAATCCCAAAAATGCTCAAGCCGATAAAAAAAGCAATCAACAACACTAGAAAAAATGACCTCTTCAAACCAACCGCCCCTTCCCTCCAAAAACATCCACTTACAAGAATAATTTAACGATACGGTTACCTTTCGGACTCTTAGATCCAACAGCCGAGAACCCTGCTAAACGCTTGTAGTTATATTTTAGTCAATTTAATCCTTTTGCAGAACCGATGTTAGTCCAGAATACAAACCGGACCAAAGTCGAGGATTTCTGTAAAATGAGCTATTTTATCTACACCCATAAATACCAGAATGTGCTATTATTATGAAATAAAATAAAATGGAAAAAATTTTTCCATTAAGCAACGTTGGTTCTATTAAGCAACGTTGGTTCCACTAAGCATCGTTGGTTCTATCGAGCATTGTTGGCTCTATTAAGTACAGTTAATCCTATGAGGTAAGAGGTGAGTGCAGATGAAGGCCAGGTTTCCTATTTACTTTTTTAGTTATTCAATAATACTTTATGCCACCAATGTCGTATGCGAGAAGTTTGTTCTTGGCGGGATTTGGTTCCTTGTATTAAACACCCTCGGATTGTTAGCTACACAATGGCTTCTTGATCATTGGAAATGGAGCGGGTTGGAGCGCAAATTACATCCTGCATTAGCCGTAGTCCTTCTGGCAGGCGGGCCTTTACTTATCAGTTGGTTAAGTTTTGAAGCTGGCGTAAGCTGGCGAGCTGGCGGCATGCACATCATTTGGACCGTTCTGACATTGTTACTTGTCCTGCTGCTCCTTGTTCTTAATCCCTTAAAGGTAAAAAAAGATCCCTTAGATGAAGTACTTCGTGGAGAAATACAACATTCGGATTGGGAACATATTAATAAATAGACAAGGATAAACGCCTGTCGGCGACCTGTAGGGCCATGCGTTTTCCGATCGGAATCAGAATGAACAAATAATATTTATGCATTCTGATAAAGTGAAAAAGTCCTCCTAGCCTCACGTTTAACGTTGAGGTAGAGGACCTTTTTGTATAATTAGGAACACTTACGGAATAAATAGATCAATTCAGGTGACTTAGCCCTTTAGCTCCAAGGAGCTAATGCAGTCGAACACCTAAATTCCGAGATTAGACGAAGATTTTGATTTCTTTCCTTTACGAAGCGCCAAGTCTGAGACTGTATTGATAGGGCATATGGTACACCAGGTTCTCGGTTTAAAAATCCATGCAAGCAAAAGCCCCAAAACAGTTGTTGTTAGCATCATTGAGTACATTCTAAAGGACAAATGTACTGCCCAATCAGGAAAGTGTCCAAAATTTAATAATTGAGGCATATTCCAAGGTAATTGAAAAGCAAGTAGAAATCTTACCTTTTCAATAGGTGCCCTTCTCCCCGTAACCACCATTGAGGTCGACATAGTGAAAACAAATAGATTTAGCATGAAGTACACTAATACAAACCATTTAGCTTTTCCACGGGTAAGCCA
>JACMJI010000190.1 GCA_014380705.1 Gorillibacterium sp.
CCAGTCTAGGCGCCGACTATATCCTCCGAGGCTTGGAAAGGAATCCGGCGACAAGCGGACGGTTCACCTCGAGCTTTACCAAGAATTATCGCCGTTATCGCAACCCGAACATCTAAATCGGCGGATATTCTAAAATCTGCTCTCCAAGCATATACATGTTTTGAGCCTGTCCAGTCTGAATTGGCATTCGCAGGCAACCTGACTGCGGGAAGGTGTAGCTTTGAATGCGTTTCTGGTCAAATGGGCTCTAGATTTCTTCATCGCCTTTGGCTTTGTTCTGGGTGGTAGCCTCCTTGCAGGGATCGGGTCGGTGCTGCTGCTCCAGCCTCCGGCAAGTGCCATGGAGTCCGTTGCCGCCAATATTAAAATATGGGCGATGATCGCAGCGGCAGGAGGAAATATTGATCCTATTCAGGTCATCGAGGCATATTTTCAAGAGGGATACCTCTCCCCGGCAATCAAACACATTCTATGCTTTGTTAGCTCTTTTATCGGCGCACAGCTAGGCTACACTCTTGTACACTGGATATGCGGTGGGCCAGGTGGGAGGACATGAGGGTCCCCCAATTTAATCGATATCGGGGCTGGCTCTATGGAATCGCCTTATTTATAACAGGGGGTATATGCGGAAGTGCGGTATTTATGAGCATCCATCAGAATAATTTCACCCTGCTCGCTATTGAGAATGAAACCCTGCACATCGAGCTTGAGCAAGCACATACTGACATCGTAGCGTTATCCGGACATCGCAATAAACAGCAGATGATCAGTCAGGTAAAGGTAATGGTAGACCAGACAGACAGTGCCCTCGATGATCTTGTAGAGAATGCTCTGCGCAGAGCGATCCACAGGGATATGGAGGTGGCCATAGGTAAGCCCCTTATCGCTGTTAAAGCCGCTCCCCAGGTTTTTATCCAACTCGTAGATGGCAAGATATATACAGGTATTCGTGAGAAAGACTACAGGATCAGGGTTCAATCGCTTATTGTCATCCAGTCCGAGCTTACCGTTTGGATCACTGTAAAGGAATATATAGCACCCTCAGCTGTCGGACCCTGAATGTTTACAAACACTTACTTAGTCACCGAATGTTAAACCAACAATCGCCGCTCGCTTCCCATATCGGAAACGAGCGGCGATTGATTATCGGCAAGTACATCAAGCTCAATAATTCTTCTTCGTTTGCATGACGAAGCGCATCTATTCTTGATAGCGAGTTTGTCCCCCAACCCCAACCCATACTCACAAATCATCAAATACATGTGCCGTGATCAGGGCCTTGGCCACAAGCCGGTCCTCTGAATGCATCGTCACTTCTATTTTGGCAAACTTGCGACTCACTTCTAAAATGCTTGGTTGGATTATGATTTCACTCTCCATCTGTACGGGGTGTAGGAAATATGTGGAGATGTTGTCGATGACAATGTCTCCTTTTTTATTCCTCTCGGAAACCCGGTAGGCTGCCTGAGTCAATAGCGTGGTCAACACACCTGACGATACGGTTCCAAGCTGATTAGTCATCTGCGGCGACATCTTCCCCCGAAAAGCTACGAGGTCGTCGTCCCCAGTAAATTCAGAAAAACTCGCCCAGATCTGATCATCAAAGGTTTCTCCAATCTGTGGCTGTCTTTGGATGTACTGCAGTACCTTAAGGACTTCACTTCTGCTGACGCTCCCCAGCAGCTTTCTCCCGGTATCAACCACCGGAAGCATATCGATTCCTTCCCACATCATCAGGTGTGCTGCAGATGCAACGGAAGTTCGCAAATGAATCGTGACCGGATTGCGGGTCATGTATTTCTCTACCGTTTGGTCAGGTGCAACGTTCTCCACATCCTTGGCCGTAACCATACCAATAACTCGGTTCCATTCATCGACAACAGGGAAACGATCAAATCCAGCTGTATCCGCTAGTTTGCGCCAGTCTGCTGCCGTACTGCTTATCTTGAGTGTATAAAGCTTGGTGCGACCGATAACATCCTCTACCAGCATGATCTTCTTCTTGATCATTCGGTCATAGATCGCTCTGTTGATCATGGACGCGACTGTAAAGGTATCGAAAGCACTGGAGATGATCGGCAGACCTAGACTATCCGCAAGCCGTTTGACTTCCGCATTGGTATCAAAGCCCCCAGTTATTAGCACAGCGGCTCCATTCTGCAGTGCACCCTTATGAGCGGTTTCCCGATTCCCCACAATGAGTAGACTGCCTGCATCAATATACCTGAGCATAGCCACTTGCTCCATAGCACCGATAACAAATTTATTGAGCAATTTATGAAGACCTCTAGCGCCCCCCAGCACCTCTCCGTTAACAATATTGACTACCTCGTGAAAAGTAAGCTTGTCAATATTCTTCTGCTTCTTCTCGATCCTTACCGTTCCGATTCGTTCTTTGGTACTGACAATTCCTTTGTTCTCTGCTTCCTTAATCGCACGATAGGCGGTTCCTTCGCTGACATCAAGATCTTTGGCGATCTTTCTCACGGAAATATGACTTCCTACTCGCAAGCTTTCAATATGCCTTAGTATTTGTTCATGTTTGGTTAATGAAATTTCGTTCTCAAAGGAATCCATGTGTTTCAACCTTTCCGTTTCACCTGTACTAATCTGTACTATGATTATAATACCTTCTTGGGCTTGTCCACAAACAATATATCGAAAAAAACATAAATTTTTGAAGACTTTGTAATAGCGGAATGTACCTCCAACCCCGAAATCAAATTGCACCTTTGAACGAAAAGAAGGAATCCAGCGCTGGAAGGCACCGGATTCATCTCAATAACTGTTTTCTTAGATAAAAGCTTTAAGAATAATGACAAGTAGGATATACAGAACAAGCACTATCCCGATCCCAGTTCCGTAGCCACCTACAACAGGAGTAACAGCACAAGGACCACATCCACCACCATAACCACCATAATAGGACATTGATTATTCTCCTTTCGAGCTAAGCGATTTGTTGTGTACGAATCAGTACACAATCTATATTATGGCGGAATGCTGGAAAGGATTGTACGGTTGCCCCGGGTACTGATCGCCCGGTTTTCGAAGAACCTTATTTAAATGGTAACACCCAACCTCCTCAGCATAACGAATAGGAACATAACCTCGTTTTGCATAGAACAGTTGGGCCTTTGGATTTACCGCGTCGACAAATAAGTTAGAAATCACGCAGCCACCCGCCCGTGCGTCTGCTTCGGCCTTCTCCATTAGCGCACTTCCCCAGCCTTTTCCCTGAAGCTCCTTACTCACCGCCAGCATATCGACCCATAGAGCCGAGTCCACCTTTACAGTAGCCAAAAAGCCTCCAACTCGCGTTTTCCCTGAGGGGGTAGTCATCTCAGCGATATACACCCTTCCCCGATTAATTCTGGCTCTGATCTCGTTTAGATCCGTAGTTACACCTGGAAAAGAATAATGAACAAACGGGAGCAGTTCTTTTCTAACCAGCCCCAAGATTTCCTTATCATCTTCCGGAACCCTTTTCCGAATCATGGTGCCGCCTCCTCTATGCACCAGGCGAAGCTTTACCCCGCATGCGCTACTATAGTTTATCCATAATAAGGCGTCTCGCCATTCCACCATCCGCACATTTTTTGCCCGATTGTGCTTGTATCCAAGCAGGATGATTCTATTACCATATTATGAGATTAGTCTGGTGCTAGGAGGTGCTTATGTTGATACAATCTACAGTAAAGAAAGAAGAGGCTCAAAAATTACTCGGCCAAACCATCTATGCTTTGAAGAAAGACGGGACGGTTGCTACGGGTAAGCTTGTCCGTATTCAGGGCAGCAAGCTTCATTTAGCCGTTGGTAAAGGTAAGAAAGCCTCCACGAAAGCGATCATTCCACTCGTCTTGTTTGATCTTCTAGCTATCGGAACCGCTCCTTATGCATATGGAGGCTACGGACCGTTCGGCGGAGGATTTGGTGGAGGGTTCGGCGGAGGGTTCGGTGGAGGATTTGGCGGAGGATTTGGTGGGGGATTCGGTGGAGGGTTCGGTGGAGGATTTGGCGGGGGATTCGGTGGTCCGTTCTTCTTCTAAAGTGCGAAATAACGATTCTTTATTCCAACGATAAAAATGCAGATCGTTTCTATCAACTCCTGTTGATTGAAACGGTCTGCATTCTGTTTTTTCTCCTAGTATCATTCATTTATATCAGTAGTATCTAGGCACCTTTTGTTTGTAGCTCATATATTCCTCACCGAACATGAGGAGAAGATGCTTTTCTTCTTGGAGAACCAGAAGATGAAAAACGATAACATTTAATAAGAGGACAAAGAGGGTCCAGAGGTTGGCGTAGGATACAAAGGAACCAAGAAACATGAAATAGAACCCTACAAAAGCAGGATTGCGGCTAACTTGATAGATTCCATCCGTTATTAGGGTAGTCTTGGTCTGCTTATCTATCCCTACTCTCCAAGAGTTTTTCATGTAAATAACTGCAGAAATAAACAGGCATACTCCTAAAACTGTTAATCCTAACCCCAAAAAGGATATATAGCTATTCGAAAAGAAGGAATCTACAATTGTGGAAATTTGACTATGATATAAAATTTCAAATATCCAGGTTACTACCCAAAGGGAGCTTGATATTCTTACCAATAATTCAATCCTGAATAGGGAAAAATCCTTTGAACCTTTAGCCAAGACATCCACTTTGATGTTATTCCTCTTCTTTACCCATAAAATTTTGAAAATATAACTGAATACAAACAAAAGCAGCAGCAATAAAGAAATCCAATCAGTTACACTCAAGTGATCATCTCCTACTAGATAAGTTAACATATGAATATATGCTCATGTATTAACTTACAACAATAGGTGAATGAGATCAAGAAAAATCTCATTCACCTATTGTGGCCCTATCTGTTTATCGCTGTTTATTCTTTATTTTGCTCATTTTCATCAGATGCAGATGGGTTGGGGGACGTGGAGGCTTCCGCCATCCAGTTTTTTATCCACTCTGGAATGTCGTAATCCAGCTGTGGATGATCAAGTTCATCCGGAAGCGAGGTCTCATGTAAAAAGGATCGAGCCCCGCTAAAACGGTTTTCATCGCCATGAACGGACCCAAAGCCTTGGTTATGGGTTTTACGGCTGGTAAAGCCAATAGGCAAGTTATTGCCCAAATTGACACATGAGGAGCCCTCTACACTGCCGATACGAATGTTCCCAATGATAAAAGTAGGAGAAAGGAAGCTGCCTGCCATCCTTAGTTATCCCTCCTTATGTCCTAATGTGAACTTAAACCCGGTTCCCGTCCGCAATACATCACGCATCTCAACGGGCTGGAGCCCTGTTAATGATGTATGAACTCCCTTAGGACTAATATCCTTCTGCGAAAACACCTTATTAATCGGTTTTGACGCTTCTGATGAGCTTTGCTTTGAGATATCCACTTTGGATGTCCCCGCAAAAGCTGACGCCTCACCCTGTTTTGTGACCGCATCGTTCTTACCTTTTTTCTCTAATCCGGTGGGATTCTCAAGAGGAACATCCTGCTTATCCTCCCCCTTTCCACTTCCACTTCCAATTCCCTTACCCTTTCCACTTTCACCTGTTCCAAAATTATTACCGAGGTTGAGCGAGCCGCTAAGCTCACTGATATCCAGGCTGTCCAATTGAAAGGTAAGCTGCTCCAGAACGGGTCGATCCACCTGCATATGCTCTACGGTAATATAATATTGTGCGTTTGCTGGAGCGGAATGCTGCCTAATCTCCCGCTCCAAATAATCGAGCCGACAAATGAGCTCTTCAAGCAGATGAGCCACCCTTGTACCCTCTTCATTGATTTGCCCGCTTTTTGCAATATTCTCTACGTCCTCATGTGCTCGAATGGACTCATCTTGGTTAATCATATCCTTTTCCCCCGTAGGTATCTGGTGTTTCCTCAAAGCTGACCGCAACTGTTCGCGTGTTTGTTTCGGCCTTTAACGACATTCTTAAGATGAGAATCCCGTTACGATACGTAGCATTCACTTCATCTGGGTTTACAGACTCGGGAAGGGGGAGCTTGCGTGAGAAGTGACCAGTCGCCCGTTCCAATCGCAGAAGTTCCTCCTCATTTACCGGGTAATTGTAGGGAATTTCTCCACTCACCTGCAGCCACTTGTCGGTCAATGCTACGGTTAAGCGATCTGGAGAGATTAATCCAGGCAGTTCCATAACTGCAATTAACTCACCCTCGTGACAATATAAATCAGTTCTTGGCCCTGGGTAAGGCAGAACACCAGCAAGATCGTCCCAAAAATCCTCGCCGAGCACCTGGACAGCCTGCGCTCTCCATTTTTTGCTGTTGCTGCGGGAATGACTTGAACTCATCTCTACCGACGCTCCTCCCGGTCGTTATTCATCTTTGTCCCCTTTACGAGACCCTGGAGATAAAAAATGGTGGGTGCACCACAACTTGCACAGTAAGCAGCATCATCACGATTGACTTTGCTGCATTTTTTGGTAAACAAATCTCCTTTATTGGAACAGCCGTTGATTAAGGGCGAACCACATTGAACACAATATTTATCTTTGTCATCTGCTTTTTGGTTGCATTTGGAGCAGTATTTATCTTTTTTGTCCGCCATAGGCCTCTGCCTCTTTCATTCTACTTCCCGCCACCCCATAGATGCCGTCCTCTACCTGATTACTTAATCCACTAATCAAACCAAACCCTTCGTTAGCACAACTTGTACTAGCTCGACCAAAGTGTAGATTGAAGCCCGAATAAATACCGGATGCCTTCTCCACTTTATCCACTTTTAAATGGTTAATATTCAATCGCACGAATGCGACCTCCCTATTCTATTCATCGTGTCCTTTTCTTCACTATATGCCTCACCACTGAACGATTATTCAAGTTAAGCTGGGCCAATTTCATTATTCAAGTTTAGGTCGTTGTCATTTATGGGCGTGTCGAGCACACTATTGTTATTAACCAATGCATAGGGATTGCAGATCACGTTATATTGTCCGAAAATAGCCCCATTACCATTGATTCGTTTGGAGTGAGCACTCCAGCCCCACTGTAAGTTCTCTCCCATAAAGACGCCTGTATTCGTATGCAATGTATTGATAACGACGCTGTTAAAGTTAATACTTACTGCCATATCCCCCACCTGCCGTTTTCGTCATTCACGCGCGTCGGCCCGCTTTTATTTAGCCTATTCGGCAAAAGGAGGATACGTGACTTTTCTCTCGTCATCCCCGCCAACACGACTGATCATGGTGTCCCTGTCATCGATCAAGGTATCGATCAGGTCATTATCATATACAACACTTATATTATTGGTTAGTCGATTGAGCATCCCCGCTACTGTACCAAAGCCAGATACGTTCTTGCCATGAGAGCTCCAACCCCACTGGGCATTAGAACCAATAAATATGCCAGAACCGGAATCAAGCTGGGTCACAATGATATTGCCAAGCTCAATCTGAGTGTGCTTTGCCTGAGGCACTTGAAATCCCACCTTTCCTTCGACCCTCACCGTTCGGTACTTGCCAATATATGCAAAGGTATAGGTATTTTAGAAGCAAGAAAACCATGTCGATGATTCTTATTATTAGAGTGTGGCCTTCACCCGCCTAGCTTGGTAAACATACATTGATATTGACCGAGACAGGAGGGTTGAGCGATGGCAGCATCGAGTAATGATCCATGGAAGGCGATAAATCAGATTTTGGAAGGCCAGATGCCATTCGTCCATTCGTCTAACTCGCTATACAATGAAGGCTGGGTACGCAGCATAATCGATGATATCGTTACACGTACGATAAATACCGTTGCAATGAGTCCCGAAAATGCAAACCCCCATCGAGATATGAGTAAAGAAGCTGAAGCGCCCATTCTCAGTAAACAATCCCGACAGCCCCACTCTGTTCCTTACGCTCCTTCGGCTCAGCCATTCGCGTCTACACCGAAGATTTCGCAAACTGACAAGACCGTCTCTATCCGTTACAAGCTGCCCACGAATGTCGACGCGGATAAGCTCCGGATTTACGCGTCTTCCGAGCAACTCCGTCTCGAAGGGGTTCCTAGCAGCATGAGGCAGACGGTTGCACTACCCGTTCCTGTTAGGCTGCAGGGGGGGACAGCCCGTCTGGTTAACGATACGCTTACCATACGATTTCCTAAAGCCTCCCTAAGTAAAGAGCGGGAAATTTTTATTCGCTACGAATAGAATGGGTGCTCATTTGGGTCCAGACAGATCACATGATATAATAGTGATGATATCTATCCTAACCGTGGAGTGATGACGATGCCCTTCAGTAGAATTCTAGCCGCTTACGACGGCTCTAAGCTTTCCCGCAAAGCACTCGATAAAGCAATTGATATTGCAGAACACTACCCAGAGGCTGAACTCCATGTCCTTCATGTCATTCAGTATCCAGTTATGGTGCTTGGAGAAGCGATGATCTCGGCTTCAGCAGAGGTTCAGAAGGAGCACTATGATAAATCGGAGCAGCTATTAGAAGAGGTTAGACAGCTTCTTCAGACTCTCCCCGTCAAGTCTCAAACCTCCCAATTGGTAGGTCAGCCAGCACCAGCAATTCTAGAATATGCAAACACGAAGGACTGCAACCTGATTGTACTCGGCAGCCGCGGAGTCAGTAATCTCCACGAGATTATGCTCGGCAGCGTCAGCCATGATGTTGTTCAGCATTCGAAGGTTCCCGTCCTGGTCGTGAAATAAATACTTTCTTACTAAATAAAGATAAACGCCAAACAGCATAATATGATTCCATTTGTTTACGAATGTGATATCAGATTATTAGTGAAGCAAGTTTCCGCTATTCGCGAACCTGGGTACCCTTAATCAGGAACTTAGCTTCACTATTCTCCTTCATATCTCAAAATCAGCAGGATTTAGTGAGTTTTGCTTCAGGAATAAGGAATATAG
>JACMJI010000191.1 GCA_014380705.1 Gorillibacterium sp.
GTAAAGTACTTGAACCTTGCGGCTGATAAAAGAACTGCTCTCTTCACGGTGCATAACCCCGTCAAGTATAGGATTGTAGCCTACAGCAAGCTTTACCTTAATTCCATCACGGAACCTGTCGCGTAATTCTTTAAGCGAGGTACCCTCAAACCATACGTCCTCCTGTGGTCTGTTGTCCTGGTCGGGTTCGATCCACACGACCCGCCATGCATCGGCTTGCTCGGTAATGATCACCTGCGCTTGCTTCACTTGCCCTTGCTCCTGCTCTTTGTAAAAGCTGTTAAGAAAAATAATGTTCATTCTTTAAACCTCCAGATAATAGGATAGGAACAAAGAAAGAGAGCACCCCTTCTGCATAAGCAGAAGAGGTGCTCCCTCATTCTTTCTTCGTATGAGCTTATTTTACTATTTATCCCAAGAGATGACAAGAGGTTTTTACAATATTTTTACACCGCTTTAGAAGGATGGTATGATAGTTCCCATAATCAACAGAAGGGGGCTTTTGAATGCAGGAAGAGATTGATATTCTATATGATACTACGGAAGCCACATCGACACGATTTGTCTGTTTCATTGGGAGAGCGATGCGTCGTTTTGATCTGGCCTTAACTCAGTCAAGCCGTTTCTTCGGCAAGACATTGGTTACAGATCTGCAAACGGGTAAAACAGCGATACTAGCAGGCGATGACCTGGAGGAAGAAGGATATCTCGAGCATGCCTATAAACTTACAGAAGAAGAGGCCGCAGAATTAGGTGATTTCCTGCAGCCTCTTCTCGGAACCGTAAACTTTACTGATTTTTAATTAAAGCAATTAGATTTTCATAACTCCACCCATGCTGGCATTGGTCACAAGCTTAGAATAACGGGCAAGATAACCGGTACGAATCTTCGGCTCGAAGCCCTTCCATTCTTCTGCTTTACGGCGGGCGAGTTCTTCATCACTCACTTTGAGTTCAATTCGACGCCCGACTAGATCGAGCTCAATGATGTCGCCGTCATGGACAAAGGCAATCGGTCCGCCCTCCGCCGCCTCTGGCGAAATATGGCCGATACTGATCCCACGTGATGCACCGGAGAAACGGCCGTCCGTAATTAACCCTACCTTGGCGCCAAGCCCCATACCTACGATCTGTGAGGTTGGTGCAAGCATCTCAGGCATACCCGGTCCACCCTTCGGTCCTTCGTAGCGGATAACAACAACATGGCCTTCCTTGATCAATCCACCCGCTATACCGGCAAGGGCATCATCCTGTGAATCGAAGCAGATCGCAGGCCCAATATGAATGTCGCCAACAGATTTATCCACGGCTCCAACCTTGATAATGCTTCCCTCAGGAGCTAAATTACCGAAGAGAACGGCAAGTCCTCCCCGCTCACTATGTGGATTCTCCAATGGATGAATCACGTCTTTGTCTATAATCTCACAGCCTGCTACATTCTCACGAAGTGTTCTACCCGTAACGGTTATACAGTCTCCGTTAATAGCCCCAGACTTACGAAGCAACTCATTCAGAATCGCACTTACGCCACCCGCATTATGGAGATCCTCAATGTGATAATCCGAAGCGGGGGCAAGCTTGGCTAGGTGGGGAACCCGATTAGCAACCTCATTGATTCGTTCAATGGGATACGTAATCCCAGCCTCACTAGCAATGGCTAAGGTATGCAGGACTGTGTTAGTCGAGCCACCCATCGCCATATCCAGAGCAAACGCATTATCGATGGCATCCATCGTAATGATATCGCGCGGCTTGATATCAAGCTTAATTAACTCCATTAGTTGGCGAGCAGAGCGTCTTACAAACTCTTTACGCTCTTCTGCAACGGCCAGAATGGTGCCGTTTCCAGGAAGCGCAAGTCCCATCCCCTCTGCTAAACAGTTCATTGAGTTAGCCGTAAACATACCCGAACAAGAACCGCAGGTCGGACAGCCATACTGCTCTAGCTCCAGCAGCGCTTCATCGTTAATCATACCTGCTTGATGTGCGCCTACTCCTTCAAAAACAGAGGTAAGCGAGATCGCGCGCCCTTTACTATCGCGTCCAGCCTTCATCGGGCCCCCGCTTACAAGGATTGTTGGGATGTTGCAACGCATGGCGCCCATCATCATACCAGGCGTGATCTTATCACAGTTGGGTATACATACCATGCCGTCAAACCAGTGTGCGTTAACTACCGTCTCGACGGAGTCGGCGATAATCTCACGACTTGGCAAAGAGTAGCGCATGCCAATGTGGCCCATCGCGATCCCATCATCTACACCAATGGTATTAAACTCGAACGGAACACCGCCCGCTTCACGAATTGCTTCTTTAACGATCTTGCCAAACTCCTGGAGATGAATATGTCCTGGAACAATATCAATATACGAATTGCACACCGCGATAAACGGCTTGCCAAAGTCCTCTTCTTTAACGCCTGCTGCCCGAAGCAGACTGCGGTGGGGGGCGCGATCAAAACCTTTTTTGATCATATCACTTCTCATTTTGTTATTCTCCATGCTGGTATTGCCTCCCTTATCCTGTCTAATTTTCTATCAAAGCGCTCATATAATGACAAGCAATGATCAAACGCGGGAAAATCATTGTTTCAATTCTATCACTTTTCGCACCAAATGACAGTGGTTTGAGACGGACATGCGATAGCTTTTTCCAATAAGCATCATAGGTCTATCCTATCTTGCAGTCTTTTAAAAGATCTTGAAAATCAACACTTTCTCTCTGATAGCGGAAAAAGACCGCAGATGCTACCTGCTGATCAGGTGAACATAGCGGTCTTTCAGCGGCTTTGGTAGTTACCTTTATATTGCAAAAAGATCTAATTCCGTTTGTGTGGCTATTTCCAATACTTTAACCAGCCCGCCAAATTCGAGCTCAGCAAATTTCTGGGTGGCTGCCTCCTTGCGCAAATTCCACAGACACTCCACTAAACTGCATTGAACAGGTACATCCAGCCGAATCCTCGCCAAATCCCGCGATAGATGCAACATCTCTAGATTGGCTTCAATCTTAGTCCTTACCCCTTTGGGCAGCTTGTCAAGGTTAGCGAGAACCCCTTCAACGGACCCAAACTCAAGGAGCAGCTTCAAGGCACTTTTCTCCCCGATTCCTTTAACTCCAGGATAATTATCACTCGTGTCGCCCATAAATCCTTTGATATCAATGACCTGTACCGGCGTAAGCTGCCTTTCGGACATCAACAATTCCAGATCATATACAGCATAATTTAACTTGCCTTTTTTCATAATGACGACTTTAACCTGTTCATTTACAAGTTGGAGCATGTCATGGTCGCCTGTCAGAATATACACTTCTGAATCTGCAGCTAGCTGGTTGGCAAGTGTACCAATACAATCATCCGCCTCAAAACCAACGATACCGAAGTTCGGCACGCCCATCTCGGCTACGACTTCCTTGACCAAATCAAATTGGGGAATTAACTCCTCGGGTGGTGCTGACCGATTGCCCTTATACGCTGTGTATTGCTCGGTACGAAAGGTTTTACTTCCCATATCCCAACAGCAGACCACATGAGTAGGATTAAAGGTATGGATCGCATCAAAAAAATATTGAATAAAGCCATATACGGCATTGGTAGGCAGGCCTGTACTAGTTTTTCGAATATACCCGCCATACGAGGTTGCGTAAAAAGCTCTAAACAGAACAGCCATACCGTCGACAATTAGTACTCTATTCATAGCTTCAGGCAATTTAATTCTCCGTTCTGCAATCATAGATTTAGTATAGGGAATCCCTTCAGACTGCCCAGAAACCAAGGACGTTACAGCTTGTGATGTCGGCTTCGGGCACTCTCACTCCTTATATTCTACCATGATCCGTCAACCAACTCCAAGAATGCTGCTATATAAAACGAATATCCTTAGCCAACTCCACAACCATCCTAGCTTCATTTGCAGATTTAATGTGTTGCCCATGTACGATTAGCCCGTCAAAGGTTATATTGCTTACTAAATGCTCTTCGTCCCACCCTCGTAGGATTGAAACGGGAAATGGACCCGAAACGACTTGGATATTCTTAAATAAAATGCCGTTCAGCATGCCTCTTTCCTCATCGCGAGAGTATTTAGAATGTAAAATCTTAATATCAAACAACTTCTCTCGACTGTCCTCGACACGTATGTTTTCGTATACAATATCGCTGATTAAGGCGCGGTCGCCATGGTGAATCGTGAAAGTGCCTCCCGACTGCCAGCCCTCAAATTCTGCGTGAATAATGTCGCAATTCTCAAATCGGACATTTCGAATCGTTTCACACCTCGTCTCATAACCAATCTCAATGGCATTGCCCCACTCCGCGTTCCAAAACGTACATCCCTTAACCACAACATCCTCAACATTCTTCAGTCCAGCCTTACCCATATAGTGAACAGCCTTGACCGCTACACAATCATCATTGGCTCGGACGAAGCAACCGTCAACAACCACATGCTCGCTGCCGACAATATCAATTCCGTCCCCGGTTCCTTCGAATGTAATGACGTTAAGATTGGAAATGTGCACATTTTTGCAGGCTACAGGTACAACATGCCAATTCGCTCCATCAACAATCGTAATGCCTTCGATGATGACATCCTCACATTGAACCAGCTTGATCATTTGATTACGGTCTTCATAAGGCTTAATTTCTTTGTTGCGCCAATTGGAACCATCTAAAATTCCCCTGCCTGTAATTGTTATCCGATTAGCCTGGTCAGCAACAACCCAACCTCTAACAATGGCACCTTCCTCGATATAAAGGGTTTCGCCCTCCTGCAGTCGGATTTCTCCTGCCTCATGGATTTGTCCTGCCTCGTAGTAATGAACCCCAGCCCGTTTCTCAGGCTTTACAGACTCCAACGAATGCAGGAAGAAAAACAGTGGATTTCGGATATCACCGTCCAGCTCTATGCTTAATTTAAGTGGTACCGGGCAAGTAAACTTGATCGTAGAATCTTGTTGTGACCATTTGATGTCCGCACTTAGCGGCCGGATGACCACTTCATCGAATGAATGGAGCACCTCGATCTCCACTTCAACGGATTCGTTAGAAGTTGCTATTGCATAATGCGCAACATCACACTGATGTGCGAGAACAGACGAACCATTCACCTTTAAAAGATATCGATCAGATTTTCGTACGCTTTGATTTAATTGTTCAATCCATTGATTATCCATGCACGTTGCCCCTCTTCATCCGTTTTATCAACTCAGCATAACATAGGCTATCCTCATTATTTTACACGAATGAAGCTGCGATTTAGTTAGATAATTGTCATAACATAGAGTGTTTCTGTCACCAAGTTCTTTAAAACGCCAATATTGGATCCACTTTTGTTCTAGACCTAATTCCGGTATGATAGCATAAGAAAGTACATTTTGCTTACCCACAAGGAGGATCTTGATGATTAATGTAGCGCTGCTAAGCTTCTGGCATGTCCACGCGGTTGATTATGCTAGACAGGTTGAGGAACATAAGGATACAGTAATCACGGCAATTTGGGATGAAATCCCGGAGCGCGGACGGGCGGAAGCGGCTAAACGTGGAGTCACTTTTTATGAGCACATGGCGGACCTTCTTAATGATGAAACGATTGATGCTGTTGTCGTAGATACACCCACTAACATGCACAGGGACATTATGGTTGCAGCCGCAAATGCGGGCAAGCATATCTTTACGGAGAAGGTCGTGGCCACGACTCTTCATGAGGTGAATGAAATCCTCGAGGCTGTTCAAGATAAATGCGTTAAGCTAACCGTTTCCCTTCCCCGGCTTAACGATGGGTACACCATAGCGATTCAAGATATTCTCGAACAAAACTTGCTAGGTGATTTAACGCTTGTCCGCGTTCGCTTATCCCATAATGGGGCAGTAGCGAATTGGCTTCCTGAGCATTTCTACAACCGCGAACAGTGTGGCGGCGGAGCATTGATTGACCTGGGCTGCCATCCGATGTACTTAGCCTGTCTCTTCCTTGGACTTCCAGAAAGTGTATCTGCAACCTTTGGATATGTGACAGGCAAGGAAGTGGAGGACAACGCTGTAGCCGTGCTTAAATATGAGAATGGTGCCGCTGCTATCGTAGAAGCCGGCTTTGTCAACGCACGTTCGCCATTTACTATCGAGGTTCATGGTACGAAGGGGACCCTTCTTTACGGTGCTCCAGAAACAGATCGCCTGTACGTAAGCTCGGAAACCTGTACGGAGAATGGCTGGCAGATGGTAGAGCTGGAAGAGAATCGCACATCCGCTTTTGACCAATGGGTAGAGCATATCCAAACAGGCAGTGAGGCCGTGGAGAACATTAACCTAGCTGTGGCTTTAACCCGTTTGATGGAAGCCGCAAACCTTTCAGCAGCAGAACAAAGAGTTGTCCGTCTGGATGAGCTTCGCGAGTAGAATCAATGCATGAAACAACTAGGTGAATTGCAATCCTTATGGCCCAAGTTAATGAATACAGATCAGCGAAGGGGGGAGACCGACCTATGACATTATTAGTACATAAGAAACGGACTCCTCGTCGGCGCTTTGGCAATAAAGTGGTAGCTGCCGCTGTTTTTGTAACGGCACTTGCCACGCTTACGGCTTTTTTATACACGCAAAATAATTGGCTTGGTCTCACTCGCATAACTGTCGACTCTAAGCGAATACCCTCAGCTTTTGATGGATATAAAATTGTTCATCTTTCAGATTTGCACGGCAAGGGTTTCGGGAAGGGTCAGAAGCGGCTTCTGGCGAAGGTCGAGAAGGAGGCACCGGATCTGATCGCCTTCACCGGAGATTTAGTCGATCGCGGAGGCATGAGCGAACGTACTCGCTGCCTTGAACTGATGAAAGGTCTCGTTGCCTTTGCTCCCGTTTATCTGATTACTGGGAACCATGACCAGACGGTTGGAGGATTTGATTCGCTGGAACAGGATTTGACAAGGCTAGGGGTTAAGGTGCTGAGAGATAAATCCACCCTCTTAGAACGCGGCGGGAGCGAAGTTCTTCTTGCCGGGATAGACGATCCCTTATTTACACCTTACGCAGACCGTTCGATTCAGAGTGTACAAGTCAGCATGAGTGAAGCTATTGAAGTGCCTTCTCAAGCAGTCTTCAAAATTCTGTTGGCGCATCGCCCTGAGCTATTTTCTACTTATGCGGATGCCCAAATAGACCTGATCTTATCGGGGCATGCCCATGGAGGTCAGGTCAGGCTGCCCTTTGTGGGCGGATTGGTTGCACCAGGCCAGGGATTTTTCCCCCACTATACATCAGGTGCATATCGCGAGGATAACTCTGTAATGGTCGTAAGTCGGGGCTTAGGTAACAGCATTCTCCCCCAGCGTCTGTTCAACCGTCCAGAGATCATCGCGATTACACTACGCAAATCTTAAGAGCATTCTACTATTGATATTACGCTACTGCTTCTCTTCCTCTTGTCTTCTTAGCAACTCAATCGTTTCTCGCATATCAGCGGGCATAGCAGCGATAAATTCAACCGGACACCCGGTCCCAGGGTGAACAAAACCAAGCTTAGCAGCATGCAGAGCCTGTCTGCGAATGGGATAGGGGAGTGTCTGTTCAAGGATCTCGAGCATATTGGAACCCATTAAATGATCAACCTTATCTTCAAAAAGCTCACACTCATTTGCGTTTTCCCGAGGAATACCTGGAATCACACCCGTTTCCAATTCGCCTCCCGGACCATACATTTTGTCTGCGAATAGGGGATGCCCCAAATGCCTCAGATGAACCCGGATCTGGTGTGTACGTCCCGTTTCCAGCCGAATGCGAACAACAGAGCCCGCATCATAAGCCGCTGTTACCCAATAATGGGTAACAGCGGCGTAACCCTCCTCTATAACCACGCGAATCCGCGGGTGCTCTACATCACGATCAATGGGGGCATCGATAGTGCCCGAAGCCTGCAGCAACGACCGATGCGAGTTTTCGCCGCTTTTCCTCGCTTCGCTGCAGGACCAGCCAGTGAAGGACATAAAGCGAAGCGGCGAAGACGCAATGCGCGGCGCTTTCAGGATGGCCGTTAAGAAGAAGGATCACGAACGCGCCAACCAGCAGGAGAAAGCGTCGGTACGTCGCCTTTTCCAGGACCAGGTCTAATCCAAGAAAAAGTGCAGGTAGAAAGGCGGCCACGGAAGAATGCTGGAAGTAGAGCCAGACGATGATGAAGGTGGAGAATCCGTAGGTGACCGCTGTGAAGACCGACGCCAGTAGTGAGTAGCGTCGTCTGGCGTAGAGAAAAGCGAACGTCAACGCGCCCAGAATCTTGAGTGCCGCTTCGAAAGTAAGGCTGTACCCGAGAGGCAACGGCAAACCCAGCAACCGTAGAGGCGAGAGCGCTGCACTCTGGCCGTTTCCTAGAAGCGGGTACCCCCCTCCCGCAGCTTCGTTCCACAAAGGTACATGCAGATTCCTCCAGGACTCGCGCACCTGATGGGCCCAGGGAACCATCTGCAGGATGACGTCATTGATCTCCGTATTGGTCGTCGCCGCGGGCTTTCCAAGCGGCGTCCATGGATAGATGCGAAGAGTGTAATCAGCCGGGACATTGACGAAGCGTTGGGTTAACGGCTGAAAGAGAAAGCCCAGCGTGAGGAGGTAGAAGAGTGCGGCCACTCTCCACGGCAGGTCCCCGCCTGCCCGGCGCCAGAGATAGACGGCCAGAAAGTAGAAAGCACCCAGGTAGAGGAACGTCAGATTCACGACGCCGCTTATACGTGATGTCTCCGCTAAGAGCAAAACCGGAGACCGAAGGACGTCAAGGGCATCTTCACCCGTATCGAGCCCGGTGCGATCTCTCCCTCTCGCCAGCGGGGAGAGGGTCGACGCGTGAGCGGCGGGGTGAGGAGCCGCCAGCGAATCCGCGATCCCTCTTCTCGAGACTCGATGTCGATTCAAGGGCCGGAGGAGCAGGCTCGCCTGAAGCAGCCGCTACGGAACTCCCAGTACGCCGGCCAGTTCGCGGCGAACATAGACCACCGGCTGCAGGCCATTTCTCTGCTTCCATGAGCCCACCCGGACGTAGTCGACCAGCTGTTGTTTGAGCAGAGGTTCCTGGCCATCCGATCCGATGACGATAGGATCCGTCGTCGGTGTCAGCTGCCCGTGATACGAAACACGAGTGTAGTCGGGGAGATACCAGGGCATCGGCCAATAGTCCGAATAGACCACGGCGATAGGAGTGTCTTCGCGCGTACCGATGGTTGCTGATATCTCCCGCACTTTGCTGATCATCTGCAGGAACTCGCGCGCAGTCGGAGCATAAACGTACGGCATCGACTCGTCGTCGTACCGATAAAAATTCAGCCGGATCGACTGATACGAGGAAAACCCCAGCGCAACGATCAAAAACAAACCCAGGGTGGCGTCCGGCCTCAATCTCGCGCTGATCTGACGAACTGCGCACCCAGAGAGAATTGCAAGAGGAGGAAGAAA
>JACMJI010000192.1 GCA_014380705.1 Gorillibacterium sp.
AGTGTTGATTCAAACGATAAAGGATTTTTGAATCTTAGTGGTGAAGGGTCCTTTGCTGGATCAGGAGCATTTGCTGAACCCGCGAAGAGCAGCTCAGACAATAAGGTGTCTTTTAGTCCGCCAGGGTTCATTGTAGAAAATGCAGACAGTCTGATCTTTACGGCTAATAATGAGCAGCTTTTATCCGCCAACGAGAAGAATGAAGCAATCATTGAGAATCAGCGAGTCCTTATTCGCACCAAGCTCGGAGAGCTCATCTTTCTGTCCCCTACGCAATGGGCATGGGATGATACGATCCATTTGTGCTCCTGGCTTAATGATTTCCAACTGCTCTATAAGGTAGATAAAGCTGACGGTACCGTACCGCAATATATTATTGATATAGGCTTAAAGCTTGAGACTAAAAAATAAATATTTTAAGCCCGTGCTCATTAGGTGGATTGGTGCATATACTTTAGTAGGAAGCATGACTGGACTGAAGTGTATAGCCGCTCACGGGGAAGGTTTCTAGAGCCTTCAACCGGGTGTTTATATAAAGGGACGGCGCAAAACCAAAAGGTTTTGACGCCGTTCCTTTGTTGTGAGAATATGTGAGGATGCAGTGTAAGCAGACAACTGTTCATTGATTAGGAGTTGTTCACAGGATGCAAGCAGATAATCCGATTATTATATGTTATGGGAACGAATTTTTTTTGCGGGATGAATATGTGACAGCTTTAATTGATCGGTGGATAGATCCAATTCTAAAGGACTTTTCAGTCATTCGTTTTGATCTTGCTGAGACGACTCTCGATGCCGTTATCGACGAGGCGGAGACTGCCCCCTTTATGGTTGAGAAGAAGATTGTCATTGCTAGGGGTGCGCTTTTCCTAACAGGAGCGAAGGATTCATCGAAGGTCGAGCATAGACCCGAAAGGCTTCTCACCTATATGAAGGCACCGGCTGACTTTTCCATTGTTATCTTATTGGTTGATGCCGAAAAGCTGGATGAACGCAAAAAAATCGTCAAGGCGCTGAAGGAGCTTAAATGCTTAAAGTCGTTTCAGTCCTTGTCCGCGGATGATCTACCTGAATGGGCCCAGGGAAGAGCGCGCAAGCTTGGCTTTACCTTTGAGCAAGACGCTTTGGAACGGTTTATTCTATACACAGGCGGGCAGCTGCAGGCTATGTCTTCAGAGCTTGCCAAGTTGCTGCTGTACGCCGGTTCAGAGAAAAGCGTGACCGTGGGTATGGTGGAAGCTATGGTCGTACGAGGGACAGAGCAGAACGTGTTTATTCTGATGGAGGATATTGTCCAGAAGCGTATGGAACGTGCCTTTGATATTCTTTACGATTTACTGAAGCAGCGAGAAGAGCCAATTAAGCTCATCATGTTAATGGCTCGGCAATTCCGCCTGATCCTGCAGGTGAAGGATTTGCTTGGGCAAGGCTATTCCCAGCAGCAGATTGCTACTCAGGTTGGTTCCCACCCCTATCCCATCAAGCTGGCTGCTGAGCAGGGGCGGAAATATGAGATCGAGCGGTTAAAAACCATTCTCACCGATATTGCGGATCTCGACTATCATATTAAGAGTGGTAGAGTTGAGAAAGTGCTAGGCTTAGAAATGCTGCTGCTTAAACTTGCGCAATAAATAGATACCGTCAAGTATCGTTCCTTTAATCCATAAGAAAAAGGGCTTGTCCTGGAGGACAAGCCCTTTTTCTTAGCCTGGTGAAAAAATTTACGCTTGTTTGGAGAGAGCGTTCAACTTTTTCGCCAAACGGGATTTCTTGCGATTGGCGGTGTTTTTATGGATCAAGCCTTTGGTAACAGCTTTATCGATCTTCTTAGTCGCCTGTACAAGAGTCTCTTGTGCGGAGTCCCCGTTCCCAGTCGTAGCGGCATTCTCAAAAGTCTTGATTGCCGTACGCAGGGCGGACTTTTGTGAAGCATTGCGCACACGGCGGGCTTCATTGGTTTTTACGCGTTTGATTGCAGATTTAATGTTCGGCATAACGTTCACCTCCTACTTGAAAAACCATAATTTCCATATGGCTCACAACTCTAAATATTCTATCATGGCATATTTGAAAATGCAATAGCTCATTTAAGTATAACTTCCTTTCTTTTCCCGCACAATAAAGCCACTTGGGAAAAACATCAACTGTATTTGTAATTTTGAACATTGGGAGGAACGAAGATGAGTATAGATTATCCACTATATACAGGCAGTACTGACCTTGCACTTGAAGCCAATGAGCTGGTGTCGCGCCGCCTGGGTACGGATGTAACGGGAATCAAGCAATCCTACGATGAGGATCATGGGATAAAGGTCACGCTGCTGGATATAGAAACGGACGATGCCGCAGCTTCGCTTGGTAAGCTTAAGGGTCATTATGTCACCCTAGAGGTACCAGGACTTCGGAAGAAGGATTCCAGTTTACAGGATCGCGTGGCCACACGTTTCGCCAAAGAATTTGCTGAATTTCTAAAAAGGGTTGGCATCGGCGCGGATGACAGAGTCCTTATCGTCGGGCTGGGGAATGGTCATGTAACGGCAGATGCTTTAGGTCCAATTGTAGTTGAGAATATGCTGGTAACCCGCCAATATTTCGAGCTGATGCCCGATCAGGTCCATCCTGGATACCGTGAGGTAAGTGCCGTAGCACCAGGTGTTCTCGGGACGACAGGAATCGAAAGCAGTGAAATCGTCCAGGGTATCGTGGAGCAGACAAGCCCTGATCTGGTTATCGCCATTGATGCTTTAGCATCACGGTCATTGGAACGTGTGAATACGACAATCCAGATCGCTGATACCGGCATACACCCTGGATCAGGGATTGGAAACAAACGTAAGGGTCTGACCCAAGATATATTGGGTGTGCCCGTTATTGCAATTGGCGTCCCTACGGTTGTATATGCCTCGACCATTGTGGACAGCAGTATTGACATGATGGTGGATCATTTTCAAAAGCAAACCAAAAAAACGGTTTCCATCCTCGGCTTGCTCGAACAGTTGAACAACGGTGAGCGACTTGCACTGGTACGAGAAGTGCTGAACCCCATGGGCCAGGATCTTCTGGTAACCCCGAAGGAAATTGATCAGTTTATTGAGGATATCGCCAATATCATCGCCAGCGGGCTGAATGCTGCTCTTCATGAAGCAATTGATTCCGGGAATGTCGCTGCATATACCCACTAAATCACAGAAACGAGTGACTGAATAAAATGGGGAGACAAAGGCAATCAATGCTTTGTCTTTTTACCGTTATTTTGATATAGTCAAGGTCAAGAATAGATCACTATTCCGTCTTAAAAATGGACTTATTAACACGTGAAGGCATTTATATTTGGTAAGGATTTAAAGCCTAAGTGCTTTGCCCGAAGGAAAGGTGACCCGCATGAAACCACAGCATATTTTGTTTGATATGGACGATACTCTTATCCACTGCAATATTTACTTTGATATGGTATTAGATCAGTTTAATGATTTGCTAACAACCTGGTTTGCCTCCTACAAAATATCAATAGAAGCGATCAGAGAAAAGCAATACCAGATTGACACGATAGGCGTTGCCTATCTGGGTTTTACTGCGGATCATTTTCCGGAATCCCTAGTGGAAACGTACCGACACTTTAGCATCATGACCGGTCGCGGCATGGACGAGGCCGAGATGGGGGAGCTGCTTAAGCTTGGGCAGTCCGTCTATGACCGCGAGGTTGAGCCCTATCCCGACATGGTGGAGACACTTCAGGCGCTTCGTGATGATGGACACAAGCTGTACCTGTATACAGGAGGTGTCGAGTCCTTTCAGAAACGCAAGGTGGAATCGGTTAAGCTTGGGGATTTCTTCGGTGAACGGATCTTTGTGCGACAACACAAAAATGCCGAAGCACTTGAAGAGATTCTTACTGAGAATCAATTCGACCGCGAGAATACCTGGATGATTGGAAATTCTATGCGGACGGATATAAATCCGGCATTGGAAACAGGTATTAAGGCGATTTATGTGCCTGCGATTCAGGAATGGAATTATAATATTGTTGAGCTTACATTCGAGCCTAAGGTTTCTTTTTTCACCGTACCCGCACTGAAATATATACCCGAACAGATTCGCAGCTATCTGGGTGGGCAAGAAACAGCCACATTAGCAAATCTGCAAATGTGATTAGGCAGGATAAGGATTTCCTGGTAATTTAAACATATCTATTTATTCCACAAAAGGAAGGCCAGCCTCTGTGCTCTAGCTGAGAAGCTGTCCTTTCTTTTTTTACTCTGGCGCCCCCCTCGCGCCCCCCCGAACCCGACTAACCTCTATCTTTTCTGCAATCCTATTTCTTAAAAAGAGTTCTATTCGATAGGCGAGTTTCATAGATTCTAGTAACGGGGCTATTGCTCCAGTCTGAAGCTCGCGATCGGAGGAATATACGATGAAATGGATCTCGTTCACACTTGATATAAGTAAAATCCGCAGGGTATGGCAGCACTTGTTCGCAATGATGAGGACGTTTGGCGCGTTATCTCTGTACACATTTCTGCTGTTTATACTGCTTGGCTTGGCCGGTTATGCGAATGAAAAGCTCGATCGTGCTCCTTTATCACCAATGAAGGGCTGGGCAGCATCGATCTCCAACGCTTTTTTTATCGACGCTATGGGACTTGAGATTCCGCATTTACAGAAGGATCCGAAGACTTCCGTATTCTCTGAAGCTAATATATTTGGTTTTGCTTTTCGTCTTCTCACCGACATTAACCTGAACGATCCACGTACCTTTCTAGCTCGAGAGGTTCCGGGACTAGCCTCTGATAAAACCGTGCTGCTTCGTAAGTCTGCAAGTGGAGTTGATTCCGGAGGGCCTGACGATTATACACCGATCCATGCTAAAGGTGACCCAAAGGGAACGGCTCCTTCACCAAACACCACTCTACCTTCTGACAACCCGGGAGTTTCGCCTACCACCAACAACACTAATGGTACAGACTCCACGACAAAGCCATCAGCTACTGAGGGGAGCATCAACAATCTTGAAAAGGTTGTGATGATCTACCATTCTCATAATCGCGAATCCTATCTACCAAATTTAAAGAACGTAACAGATCCTGACAACGCCTACGATGACAAAGAAAATGTGACATTAGTTGGAAAACGGCTTGCTGCTCAATTGGAGAAACTTGGAGTAGGTGCGGTGAATTATAGTACAGATTACACATCGGTTATTAAACATTTCAATTATGCTTTCGCCTATAAGTATTCCAACAAGACCGTACAAGAAGCATTCATCACCTATCCTGCTGTTGATTTTGTTTTCGATATTCACCGAGATTCCTTGAGTAGAAACAAAACCACCATTGAGATAGGCGGCAAAGCCTACGCGCAAGTTTTCTTTATCATTGGCCAACGCAATCCCCACTGGAAAGAGAATGAAGCATTCGCTGCTAAGATTCATGACGCCCTTGAAATTAAAACGCCTGGCTTATCGCGTGGCATCTGGGGTAAAACACCTCAGGAGGGGAATGCCGAATACAATCAGACGCTCTCCTCCAACAGTGTGCTGCTCGAAATAGGCGGGCCTTACAATTCTTTAGAGGAATGTTATCGGACGGCTGATGTTCTGGCAAAGGTCATTGCAGATATTTACCACAACGCCCAAAAAGCAAATGCCAGTCAAGCTGCTGCCAAGCGGTAGGAGGAAAGAGCATGGGACGGTTTCTGTTGCGAATGGTATGGGTTGCACTCTTAATATTTTTGGGCGTACAGATTGGTGTTCACCAAGCAGAAAAAAGACAGAATATTGTGGCCCAAGACGATAACTACACAAATGGACATTCAGGCTCAAAATCCTTCGTTTCAAGAGTCATACAGGTGAGTGGAATTGGCAATGGGAGTGCGATAAAGGGCACGGGAACGAACAGCAATGTAAAGGGAATGGCATACACGGGGGCTACAGTTGCAGGGTCTGCGGAGGGTTCGAGGGGTGATGAGGGTTCGAGGATTGCTGAGGGTGGGAAAGGTTCGAGGACTCATGAGGGTGCGGAGGGTTCGAGAACTGCTGCGGGTGCAGAGAGTTCGAGGGCTATAGAGGGTGCGGAGGCTGCGGGATCTTCGGGAACTACAAGCAACCCATTGGCTGGAGAAACAGAATATATGGGGGAAGAGCGGTCGGCAGAATCCTTCTTAAATCGTTTGGGAAA
>JACMJI010000193.1 GCA_014380705.1 Gorillibacterium sp.
AGAAGGGGTAACAACGGGCTTACCATCCTTCGGATTCAAAATGTTACCAGAAGCCAGCATGAGCAGACGAGCTTCCGCTTGTGCTTCCGCAGATAGCGGAACGTGGACAGCCATTTGGTCACCATCAAAGTCGGCGTTGTACGCTGTACAAACGAGTGGATGCAGCTTGATCGCTTTACCCTCTACTAGAATCGGTTCAAATGCTTGAATACCAAGTCTATGAAGTGTGGGGGCACGGTTCAAAAGAACCGGGTGCTCCTTAATTACTTCTTCAAGAACATCCCAAACTTCACCGCTGCTGCGCTCCACTTTACGTTTTGCGCTCTTGATGTTGTGAGCAAGTCCCTTGTTAACAAGTTCTTTCATAACAAATGGCTTGAACAACTCCAGTGCCATTTCCTTAGGAAGACCACACTGGAACATTTTCAGGTTAGGCCCTACTACAATAACGGAACGACCCGAATAGTCGACACGTTTACCGAGTAGATTCTGACGGAAGCGTCCTTGTTTCCCTTTGAGCATATGGGAAAGGGATTTAAGTGGGCGATTACCAGGTCCTGTAACCGGACGTCCACGGCGACCGTTGTCAATAAGAGCATCAACGGCTTCCTGCAGCATCCGTTTTTCATTCTGAACAATAATGTCCGGTGCGCCGAGATCAAGCAGACGCTTGAGACGGTTGTTCCGGTTGATTACACGACGATACAAATCGTTAAGGTCAGATGTTGCAAACCGACCTCCATCGAGTTGTACCATCGGGCGAAGCTCAGGAGGAATAACCGGCAATACATCAAGAACCATCCAGTCCGGATTATTCTTGGAATTGCGGAATGCTTCGATAACTTCAAGACGCTTGATCGCCCGATTACGGCGTTGGCCTTGAGCTGTCTTAAGCTCTTCCTTCAGCATTTCCAGTTCACGATCAAGATCAATGTCCTGTAAAAGCTTCTTAACGGCTTCCGCACCCATACCCGCTTGGAAAGCATAACCATACTTTTCACGGTAGCTGCGATATTCCTTCTCAGAGAGAAGTTGTTTTTTCTCAAGTGGGGTATCTCCGGGATCTGTTACAACGTAGGAAGCAAAATAGATAACTTCCTCGAGGGAACGAGGAGACATGTCCAACGCGAGACCCATACGGCTTGGGATACCTTTGAAGTACCAGATGTGGGATACGGGAGCTGCAAGCTCAATATGTCCCATCCGTTCACGGCGTACCTTCTGGCGAGTTACTTCAACGCCACAGCGGTCACAAACGACGCCTTTGTAACGAACACGTTTGTATTTACCGCAATGACATTCCCAGTCTTTTGTCGGTCCGAAGATCTTCTCGCAAAAGAGACCTTCTTTTTCCGGCTTAAGTGTACGGTAGTTGATTGTTTCCGGCTTTTTAACTTCCCCACGGGACCACGAACGGATCTTTTCCGGGGAAGCAAGCCCGATTTTCATATATTCAAAGTTGTTTACGTCGATCAAGGAGCAACCCTCCTCAAGATTGTACTCATCTACCGCCGATTACCTGTAGACTGTCAGCTCCAAAACGATGCCATATGCACGACTTCTCATACTAATTGACGCCGAATCATAACCGCAATGGTTGGGGCTGACAGTATACTAGACGCTATATTCTGAGCCTTCCAAGTTTAAATTCAACTTATCTCCACTGACGTCTTCATCGTCGTCGAGCTCTCTCATCTCGATCTCCTCTTCAGTTGCAGAGAGGATCTTCACATCCATACCAAGGCTTTGCAGTTCCTTGATCAGAACTTTGAACGATTCTGGAACACCTGGTTCCGGAACATTCTCGCCTTTGACGATCGATTCGTAAGTTTTGACACGACCGACGACATCATCGGATTTGACGGTCAAAATTTCTTGCAGTGTATAGGCCGCACCGTAAGCCTCCAGTGCCCACACTTCCATTTCCCCGAAGCGTTGTCCACCGAACTGAGCCTTGCCGCCGAGAGGTTGCTGAGTAACGAGAGAGTAAGGACCTGTAGAACGAGCATGGATTTTATCATCAACCATGTGTGCCAGTTTAATCATGTACATGACACCAACCGTTACTTCACGTTCAAACTCTTCCCCAGAGCGACCATCGTACAGCTTGGTTTTACCATTGCGTTGCATTCCTGCTTCTACCATCGCATCAAAGACGTCAACTTCATGTGCACCGTCGAAAACCGGTGTAGCCACGTGAATGCCTAGCGCTTTGGCAGCCATGCCTAGATGCACTTCTAGTACCTGCCCAATGTTCATCCGGGACGGAACGCCAAGTGGATTTAGAACAACTTGAACGGCTGTGCCATCCGGAAGGAAAGGCATATCCTCCTCAGGCATAATACGTGCTACAACCCCTTTGTTACCATGACGCCCAGCCATTTTGTCGCCTTCGGAAATTTTCCGTTTTTGAGCAATATAGACACGGACCAATTGATTAACACCAGGTGGTAGTTCATCCCCATTCTCACGGGTAAACACCTTAACATCGACAACTATACCGTCTGTTCCGTGAGGAACATGCAGAGAGGTGTCACGAACTTCGCGTGCCTTTTCACCAAAGATGGCATGCAGTAAGCGTTCCTCAGCAGTCAGCTCTGTTACACCTTTAGGCGTAACTTTACCTACTAGAATGTCACCCGCATTAATCTCAGCACCTACACGAATAATTCCGCGTTCGTCAAGATTCTTCAGGGCGTCTTCTCCGACATTCGGAATGTCCCGGGTGATTTCTTCCGGTCCAAGCTTGGTGTCACGGGCTTCTGATTCATATTCTTCAATATGGATCGAAGTAAAGACGTCTTCTTTAACAAGACGCTCACTCAGTAGAATCGCATCCTCATAGTTGTAACCTTCCCAAGTCATGAAGGCAACGACTACATTACGACCGAGCGCAAGTTCGCCTTGCTCCGTGGAAGGACCATCAGCCATAATATCACCGGCTTTGACAATTTCTCCGCGGAAAACGAGTGGGCGCTGGTTAATGCAAGTTCCTTGGTTGGAGCGTTCAAACTTGTGTAGCTTATATTTATCGATATTGCCGCTAACGACTTTACCGTCAATCGTTTCGTGACGACGAACCCAGATGTCGTTCGCAGAAGCACGTTCAACGACACCATCGTATTTAGATACAATACAAACACCGGAGTCCTTAGCCGATTTATGCTCCATACCTGTACCAACAAGCGGTGAGCGAGGAACCAGAAGCGGAACAGCTTGCCGTTGCATGTTTGAACCCATGAGCGCACGGTTTGAGTCATCATTTTCCAAAAAGGGAATGAGCGCTGTCGCCACGGACACGACTTGCTTCGGAGAAATATCCATATAGTCAACGCGTTCACGAGGAAGCGTTAGGATATCATCTTTAAACCGGATGATTACACTCTCATCTGCAAAATGACCCGTTTCGGATAACACTGCGTTTGCTTGAGCGACAACATAGTTGTCCTCTTCATCGGCCGTCAAATAATCGATATTCTCCGTAACAACACCTGTTTTGGGGTCTACACGACGATAAGGCGCTTCAATGAAGCCATACTCATTGATTCTGGCGAAGCTAGACAGTGAGTTGATCAAACCAATGTTTGGACCTTCCGGCGTTTCAATTGGACACATCCGACCATAGTGAGAAGGATGAACGTCACGAACCTCCATACCAGCCCGTTCCCGAGTTAAACCACCAGGTCCTAGTGCGGACAGACGGCGTTTGTGCGTGAGTTCGGCTAGTGGATTCGTCTGATCCATAAACTGGGACAGCTGTGAGCTACCGAAAAACTCCTTGATTGATGCGATAACTGGGCGAATGTTGATCAACGCCTGTGGTGTGATCACGTTGGCATCTTGAATGGACATCCGTTCACGGACAACACGCTCCATACGAGACAATCCAATACGGAATTGGTTCTGTAGAAGCTCACCGACAGAACGTAGACGACGGTTACCTAAATGGTCAATATCGTCTGTATTGCCGATACCATGAAGCAATCCAATGAAGTAGTTGATGGAGGCAATAATATCCGCAGGGGTTATATTCTTAACGGATTTATCAATAATTCCGTTAGCAATAACTTTACTAATCTTATTGTCTTCCTGTGGTGAGTAGACCGTGATGATCTGTAATGGAATGTTCGCCTGATCGGTTACTCCACCCGTGACATTATACTCTTTGAAACCTAGATTCTTTTCAAGAAAGGGCAGTACTTGATCTAGGAGACGACGATCTAGCATCTGACCGGCTTCAGCAACAATCTCACCTGTCTCTGGATCAACTAACGTCTCTGCGAGTCGTTGATTAAAGAGACGATTCTTAATATGAAGCTTCTTATTTATCTTATACCGTCCGACGTTGGCTAAATCATAGCGTTTCGGATCAAAAAAGCGAGCAACAAGTAGACTCCTAGCATTATCTAATGTCGGAGGCTCACCTGGACGCAAACGCTCATAGATTTCGATCAGTGCTTTTTCCGTAGAATCGGTGTTGTCCTTATCTAGCGTATTACGGATATATTCATCTTCGCCAAGCAATTCCAAGATCTCAGCATCCGTACCAAAACCAAGTGCTCGCAAAAGAACGGTCACTGGAATCTTCCGTGTACGGTCAATACGAACATAGACGATATCCTTCGCATCGGTTTCGAGCTCTAGCCATGCTCCACGATTAGGAATAACCGTAGCGGTGTAGTTTTTCTTTGCATTTTTGTCCGTTTTCGTGCTGAAATAGACGCTGGGAGAACGAACAAGCTGACTGACAATAACACGCTCGGCTCCGTTGATAATGAAAGTGCCCGTGTCGGTCATCAGCGGGAAATCGCCCATGAACACTTCTTGCTCCTTGACCTCGCCGGTTTCCTTATTAATCAGGCGAACCTTAACTCTAAGAGGAGCCGCGTAGGTAACATCACGTTCCTTGGAGTCATCCACCGTATATTTGGGCTCACCCAAGCTATAATCGATGAACTCCAGTATCAGATTGCCCGTAAAGTCCTGAATCGGAGAAATATCCGCAAACATTTCTCGTAGGCCTTCGTCCAGAAACCACTGATAAGATCTCTGTTGGATTTCAATCAGGTTAGGGACTTCCAAGATTTCGTGGATTCGCGCGTAGCTTCTGCGCTCTCGTCGTCCGAATTGTTCAAGATGACCTGCCAACTTTTCTTCACCCCTCGTGTCTACTCAATGAAACTTCTTGCGTGAATGCAAATCGGTCTATTGATCCGATGAGCATGCTCACGGGAATCGTTCCGACTGTGCCCGCCCGGGTCGGGCGGAGGTTTTACAAGCAACATCAGAAAGCCCATTCCTAAAGGAATAACCTTTCGGATATCGATAAAACAAGAAAAAGCTTCAAGATGAAGCCCTTCTGACGAGCTTCACCACAAAGGACCCGTAGTTAAAGTCTCTCTTAAGATGCGCGGCAAAACGGCCGAGTCTTCTATTCTGTAGATATTGCCCAAAAACCAAATATTATACGCGATATCCGGATTTAAATACATCCGCTGACTCGAAATAATGCTTGATCCCTACAGAAAGGTATATCGACTTCTAAATATGGCTTGACATTTTAGCAAACTAAAGACATGAAGCCCAATTTATACTGACATTTTATTATGATACCACAAAGAAAAATGAGAGTCAACAACAAAATAGACCCTTCTTTTCCAATGCTATTTTGTACATTTGAAAATATGGAATCCTTTGCTTTTTGCAACATCTTGAACTGTAGTAAAGAGAGACTCGAGCTTCGTAAGGGCAGAAGGTGCACCTTGCTTCTTCTGAATCACAATCCATAGTTCGCCTCCTAGCACTAAGTGCTCCCAAGCCAACTCAAAGATCCGATGGACGGTTTCTTTACCTGTACGAATAGGTGGATTGGTTAGAATGCAATCAAAGCTTAATCCACGAACCTGTTCAAATAAATCACTGACAATGATCTCAACGTTGTCTATACCATTATGGATGGCGTTCTCTCGAGCAAGTTCTACTGCACGTTCGTTTATGTCAAGCATGGTAACAACACCAGGAGTCGCAAGTCTTGCTGCTGCAAGTCCAATTGGACCATATCCACAGCCTACATCTAATACGCGATAACCAGGTTTGATCTCCATCGTCTCAATAAGCAGCTTGCTTCCGAAATCCACACCACCCTTGGAGAATACACCTGCATCGGTTGTGAATATAAGCTCTGTGCCTCGCAGCTCTTCCTTTATCTTCCTCAGGTCATGTTTGGCAGAAGGCTTGTTGGAGTAATAATGCTCGCTCACGATATCGTTCAACCCCATGTTATAAAATAGTTAGATGGTCAAAAAACTTCCCAATAGCAAGGATAAACGCCTGTCGGCGTCATTTGACGCCGTGCGTTTACCAATGCGGAATCAGAATGGACCTTATATAATAGTTAAACATTTTGTATAGGGAGAAAAACAACCCCTTGAAGAATACTGCCTCCAAGGGGTTGAATGCTGCGGAAATTATTTAACTTCTACAGTAGCGCCAGCATCAGCCAATTTGGCTCTGATCGCTTCTGCATCTTCTTTAGAGATCTTCTCTTTAACCGGTTTTGGTGCGCCGTCTACGAGATCTTTTGCTTCTTTAAGACCAAGGCCTGTGATTTCGCGTACTGCTTTGATAACGTTGATTTTGGAAGCGCCAGCGTTCATCAAGATTACGTCGAACTCAGTTTGCTCTTCTACTTCTGCTACAGCAACAGCGCCAGCAGCTACAGGAGCTGCAGCAGTTACGCCAAATTCTTCTTCGATTGCTTTAACCAAATCGTTCAATTCAAGAACGGTCATACCTTTGATGGCTTCGAGGATCTGTTCGTTGCTCATGGTTAAACCTCCATTATTCGTATAAGTTATTTTTGTTAAATTAATTCAACTCAGATGACAAGTCGCTTACGCTTCTTGTACTCCGCCTTCTTGCTTTTCGGCCACGGCTTTAACCGCGAGCGCGAAATTACGCACAGGAGCTTGCAGAACGGAAAGCAGCATGGACAGAAGACCATCGCGCGACGGAAGATCCGCGAGCGCTTTAATCTGTTCAAGACCGACTACTCTACCTTCAACTACTCCGCCTTTTAAACTAAGCTTGTCGTTCTTCTTGGCGAAGTCATTCAAAATCTTAGCTGGAGCTACCAAGTCATTCTTACTGAAAGCGATAGCTGTTGGACCCGTTAGGAATTGATCAAGCTCCGTTAGTTCAGCCTCTGCTGTTGCACGACGAACGACGGAGTTTTTCAAAACTTGGAATTCAACACCTGCTTGACGCAGTTGCTTTCTAAGCTCGGTTACTTGGGTTACATTCAAGCCACGGTAATCCACGACTACCGTTGTGGAGCTTTCCTTCAGTTTCTCGGAAATCCCACTTGCTTGTAATTGTTTTTCTTCCAAAACCTTTGCATTTGCCATTGTTACACCTCCTATAACTGTTCTGCCTCGATCAGCCTAGTGACAGCCGAACATAGAAAAAGCCTCCGTGCTTCCGCACGAAGGCTCGAATTTCGAAATTTCATGAGTGAAATGACGAACTATATCCGAACGCCTCGGGAGGAAATTAAGCCCAAAAGTTGGGCACCTACTGTCTACGGCAACATATTCAATTAAAAGCCTTCTATCAGAATAGCAAAATTGGTTACCCAAGTCAATGCTTATCTGAAGGACTGAAGGTTCAGCTTTACGCTTGGTCCCATCGTTGAAGCTACAGCAGCACTCTTAAGGTATACACCTTTAGCAGCAGCTGGTTTCGAACGAACGAGAGCGTCAATTAGCGCACGAAGATTCTCAGTCAGTTGATCGTCACCGAAGGAAGCTTTACCAATCGGAGCGTGAATCTGGCCCGATTTGTCCAAACGGTATTCGATTTTACCTGCTTTGATTTCTTGAATGGCTTTCGTGACATCAAACGTAACGGTTCCTGCTTTAGGGTTAGGCATAAGGCCTTTACCACCAAGCAAGCGACCCAGTTTACCCACTTCGCTCATCATGTCTGGCGTAGCAACGCAGACATCAAAGTCGAACCAGCCTTGCTGAATCTTGTTGATCATTTCTTGGTCACCGACAAAATCGGCACCTGCTAGCTCAGCTTCCTTGGCTTTATCGCCTTTGGCAAACACGAGCACACGTTTCGTTTTACCAGTTCCGTGCGGCAATACAACAACGCCACGAACGGCTTGGTCTTGCTTCTTCGAATCAACTCCGAGACGAACAGCCACTTCGACGGTTTCGTCAAATTTGGCAGTGGCCATCTTCTTCACAGCGATAACAGCATCTTTCAGCTCGTATTGAGCTTCTTGATCAACCGTCTTAACCGCTTCGGCATATTTCTTACCATGCTTTGGCACGTCTTGTTCCTCCTTTGTGGTAATAGCGGAATATCCTCCCACATACGGCCCGAAGGCCGATATCCAAACATAAAACGGAAACTCTTCTATCAAAGAGGATGAATCCCCGCTCTGGGAAGCTTGCATTTGGATGAATCGTCGGTTTGTTTAAATCGCTTAGTCAGCGATCGTGATGCCCATACTGCGAGCAGTACCTTCGACCATGCGCATTGCAGCCTCTACGGATGCGGCGTTCAGGTCTTCCATTTTTTGCTCAGCGATTTGACGAACGACATCGCGCTTAAGTGTTGCAACTTTCTTCTTGTTCGGTTCGCCAGATCCCTTAGGAACGCCAGCAGCAACGCGAAGCAATACAGCAGCGGGTGGAGTCTTGGTGATAAATGTGAAAGAGCGATCCTCAAATACGCTGATGATAACTGGAATGATTAGACCAGCTTGATCGGCAGTACGAGCATTAAACTCTTTACAAAAAGCCATGATGTTCACGCCAGCTTGACCAAGAGCAGGACCGATTGGTGGAGCGGGGTTCGCTTTACCTGCAGGAACCTGCAATTTCACCATTTTAATAACTTTTTTAGCCATGCGAGATAACCTCCTTGCCTGGAATGTGGTCGAACGGGACTGTTGCCCTCCCACCGGGATAAACGGCGGCTTGCCCTTTGTGGTGCCCTTCGCTTACCGCACGAGCCGGACCCGGCCCGCGTACGAATACGCCCGCCATTTCGGCAGACGTTGTAGAAACCTCTTATGAAAAGCTCGCCCTAAGACGGCTTTTCTATAATTTCTCCACTTGAGTAAAATCGAGCTCTAGCGGGGTTTCTCTACCAAACATGTTCACGTGTACCTTCAACTTGTTCTTGTCAAAGAGAATCTCTTCAACAGAACCCACGAAGTCAGCAAAGGGACCTACCTTCACGCGAACGGTTTCTTTCAACTCAAAGTCGATTCTCGGCTTTGGTTCCTCCATGCCCATGTGACGCAGAATGGCCTCAACTTCGTCAGGCAGAAGCGCAGTTGGCTTCGAGCCCGAACCTGTAGAACCTACAAATCCAGTCACGCCGGGAGTGTTGCGAACGACATACCAAGAGTCATCGGTCTGAATCATTTCCACGAGGACATATCCAGGATAAACCTTGCGCATGACGGTTTTCTTCTTACCGTCCTTGCTCACTACTTCCTCTTCCATTGGGACGAGGACGCGAAAGATTTTGTCCATCATGTTCATAGATTCGACGCGCTTCTCCAAGTTGGCCTTCACTTTGTTCTCATACCCGGAGTAGGTATGGACGACATACCATCTTTTCTCCATGATCGTCTCCTTGGTCACTTTACTTAGTGACTAGTCGCACCAATTCGGAAATTATTAAATCCAAAACGGTGAAATAGATTGCCACAAAAACAACCGTAACGATGACCACAATCGTATAACTGGTTAGTTCCTTGCGACCGGGCCATTTGACCTTGCGCAACTCTCCCCAGCTTTCCGAAAAGAAAGTGAACGAGGAGCTGAATCCTTGCTTCATTCTGGTTACGAATCCCACAACTACACCTCCGTAATACTCTACCGGGTCTCGCGATGAAGCTGATGAGAATTGCAGAATTTGCAATATTTCTTCTTCTCCAAGCGGTCAGGGTTGTTACGCTTGTTTTTGTTGGACGAATAGTTCCTCTGCTTACAGCTTGTACAGGCCAACGTAATAATAACCCGCATGGATCACACCTCCTGAGACAACCAATTAAAGAACCCCGATTGTCCTGAGTAAACTCCGACAAATAGGGTCACCTAAGATAATTTAGCATATGCGTCAATACTCTGTCAAGAAAAAGTTAAAAGTTATGCAAACTACTGGTTGATGTTTTCCAGGAAATAGTCAAATAAAACTGGGAAAACTATTTATTACTTATCACTATGAACAATTTGGTGCAATGTCAAACCTAGTAAATTACTTCATTAAAAAATGCAAAAAAACACCTATCCTCTTAAAGGGAATAGATGCTAATACGTATCACGCGCTTCCAAATATCGCTCAAGCTTACGCTTAACCCTTTGAAGTGCATTATCAATTGATTTAACATGACGATCCAGATCAACAGCGATTTCCTGGTAAGATCGGCCATCTAAGTAAAGCATAAGCACTTTACGTTCCAAATCGCTTAAGATTTCCTCCATCTTATCTTCCAAGCCGCTAAATTCTTCCCGGTTAATAATGAGTTCCTCCGGGTCAGTTACTTTGGGTCCGCAGATGATATCAAGAAGTGTCCGATCTGATTCTTCATCATAGATAGGCTTGTCCAAAGAAACATACGAATTAAGAGGAATATGCTTCTGACGAGTTGCAGTCTTAATGGCAGTAATGATCTGACGTGTAATACAAAGCTCAGCAAAAGCCTTGAACGAAGCTAGCTTATCACCACGATAATCACGTATTGCTTTGTAAAGACCAATCATTCCTTCTTGCACAATATCTTCGCGGTCCGCACCAATTAGAAAATAGGAACGAGCTTTAGCTCGAACAAAATTCTTATACTTGTTAATCAGAAACTCCAACGCATCTGATTTACCTTGACGCACGGCCTCGACATTATCCTCGTCGGCCATTAGGGCATAGTCCAGCTTTCTTAAATCATTGAGGTCAATACCCACAAAAAATCCCTCCGGCCAGGCTTGTCAGGCTGCAAATACGTACTCTATCGTATATTAGTCAAGCCAAACATGTGAATTAAGTATACATGATGGTTCCGATTATCGTCAACCTAGTGAAAGTACGATCTATGCGAAAGAATGTAATACTTTCAACTATTTGTCTCCTCTTCGCCATTTTTCTAAAACATCTCTGGTATCTTGACTTATCTTGCTATCAAACGTGTTACGGGAATGAGTTGACTCATTGATCTGTTTCCGTATATCTTTACGGCTTTCACGCACCTTGATAAGAAGCTCTCTTGCGGATATCCGCAGTGCTCCTCGACCAAACACAACATGTTGCTCTGTCATATCTGAGGTTGCAACATATACTTGTCTCCGCCGTCCTGTGAGATCTGATACCAAACGCTCGATCAGCTCATCTGCTGTCTCTTTTTCCTTCGTGTAGACAACGTGTAGCTTACTATGCTCATATTTACCGCCATGACCAGGAATCTGATACGCATCGAATACAAGATATATCGTCATATCAGAGTAACCCCGGTAATCAGAGAGAATATCGATCAGTCGATCACGCGCATCCTCTAGACGGATGTCACGAAGCTTAGCTAACTCGGGCCAGGCTCCAATGATGTTATACCCATCAACTATTAAATAGTCTTTCATATTCGCTATTTCACTGTCTGGCGCTGGCGCACAACCTCGTACATAAGAACAGAAGCGGCAACCGAAGCATTTAAGGAATTTATGTTTCCGAACATGGGTAATTTGACGAGAAAATCGCATTTTTCCCGAATAAGCCGTCCTATTCCTTTACTCTCATTGCCGATGACTAAAGCTAGAGGAATACGGAAGTCGGTTTGATATACATCTTGCTTTGCTCCACCATCTGCTCCCGCTACCCAGATACCACGTTCTTTTAACATGTCAATTGTCTGGGCAAGGTTAGTTACCTTCGCGACCGGAACATACTCAATGGCACCAGCAGATGTTTTGGACACCGTAGCAGTTAGACCTACAGATCTACGTTTAGGAATAATTACACCATGTACACCCGTGCACTCTGCTGTTCGTAGAATGGAGCCCAAGTTATGTGGATCTTCAATTTCATCTAACAAAAGCAGAAAGGGAACCTCGCCCTCTTTCTCTGCGGCTTTAAGGATATCATCAAGTTCTGCATAGTCATAGGCAGCGACTTGAGCTACCACCCCTTGATGCTGTACTTCTCCAACCATTTGGTCCAGCTTACGTTTATCCACGGTCTGTATAATAATGCCGAGGGGTTTAGCTTCAGCAATGACAGGCCCGATGTAATGTTTCAATCCGCCTTCTGCTATCCATATTTTGTGAATCGTTCTTCCAGCCCGGAGCGCTTCCAGTACCGAGTGTTTTCCCGCTAAAAATTCTTCTTCCATTATTTATATCCTCCTAAGAGTTAACCCAAATTTATTCCAGTTACTGACTGATGCTGTTCATCATTATCTCATGCAGGCGAGTAAACTTCTGCTGATAATAAAGATACCCGATTAAACATTCAAAAGCGGTGCTGTGCCGATACACAAGCACGTCCGTATTCTTCGGCACCGAACCGGATTTGGCATTGCGCCCTCGACGTACCATATTTAACTCTTCCTCAGACAGAAGTGGCATCAAACGTTCGAGCGCTTTAGCTTGTGCTTTAGCTGATACATAACGCGTACATTCCATATGAAGATGGTGGGGGCGATGGTTAGGCTGAGATGCAACAAATTGACGTACGAACAGGTCGTAGACAGCATCACCGATAAAAGCTAACGCAAGTGGACCCATCAGGTTTGGTTCTTTAGCTGGTAAAAATGAAAATATCGTGTTATCCATAAATTGCACTCCTTATTTCCGCCGCCAGTGCATGCCCTGTGGAGTATCCTCAATAATAATCCCAAGGTTTGTAAGAATATCGCGGATCTCATCAGCGCGGCTCCAGTTTTTCGTTCTACGAGCCTCTTGCCGTTCCTCGATAAGTCGATTAACCTCTTCGTCTACGTTCTCTGCTTCCTCTGTATAGAGAAGTTGAAGCACCTCATCCATATGCTCATAAGCTGTGATTAACTCTTTAAGCACCTCTACTGTAACTTTCTCTGCCTGCATATAACGATTAGCGGCAGCAGCCAAATCAAACATCGCTGTAATTGCGTCCGGTGTATTAAAATCTTCACTCATGCTTCTTTCGAAATGAGCTACCGCTTGGTCCACTGCCTGTCTAACAACTGCGGCCTCACTCTGACCTGAATTTATAAGATTGCCAGCTTCCTGAGTAACATCGACCTGCTCCAAGGTTTGCAAACGGTAACGAAGATTGGCAAAACTATTATTCAGCCGCTCTACACCCGCTTCCGCTTGATGGAGGGAATCTCCGTTGTAATTAAGCGGATTACGATAATGGGTGGAGAGGATTACATAACGCAGCCATTCCGCACGATTTTCCCTGAGGAGTTGACGAACGGTTAGACCGTTGCCAATTGATTTTGACATTTTCTCGTTATCAATATTAAGAAAAGCGTTGTGCATCCAGTAGTGAGCGAGCGGTTTCCCATGCAACGATTCAGATTGAGCAACTTCACATTCATGATGTGGGAACTGTAAATCCTCACCACCCCCATGAATATCTATGGTTACTCCTAGGTACTTTGCAACCATGGCAGAGCATTCAATATGCCAACCTGGACGCCCTTTACCCCAAGGGCTTGACCAATTGATCTCACCAGATTTGGCTTTCTTCCATAGAACAAAATCCTGTGGGCTTTTCTTGCGTCCATCTACTTCAACCCGGATTCCATGTTGCAGATCCTCTAAATTCTTGTGTGAGATTTGACCATATTTCTCAAAGCTTTCTGTGCGGAAGTAGACATCGCCTCCACTTTCATAGGCGACATCCTGTTCAATTAATCCATTGACGAAAGCTATAATCTCT
>JACMJI010000194.1 GCA_014380705.1 Gorillibacterium sp.
AACCCTTGGGCAGCTCGTTTCCGCAAATAGAGCTCAATCTCTTCTCTCGTAAGCAAATGGATCATTTCCCAAGCAGTATCTCCCAGCCAAAAGAAAGGGGTTCCGTCTTCGTGGATAAGGAATCGGTTATTGTCACTTATTTTAAGCATAGTCATTCACCCTCTCTAACCGTTCATTAATAACAGCTTAAAGATATAAACCTGCTCCATAATCCCATAGGGGACAAGCGTATAATCTGACGTATATAAATGCTTTTCGGGACGAAAGGCGCTTGGAGATGTCCACGAGTCCCATTGATCCTTCTTGTGGAATGGACCGAGTAGGTTTCGCGGGCTTCCGGCAAGCTCAAGCTCGATCATGTTCTCGCCCTCACTTAAGAAAGCGGTCAGATCGAGTCCATTGGCAGCACGCCAAGGGATATAGCCTGCGGTGGCGCCATTGACGCGAACCTCCACATTCACGGCATGCACTTTGCCAATATTCAATAGGAACCTTGTCCCGGGAGTCAGCTCACAGTGAATCGTGTGATGGTAGACTATGCTTCCAGAATAATGGAAGTAGCCTTGCAAACACCAATCCCCCGTACGAAGACGTTCCGGCTCTTTGACAATCTGCCGTGCTGTATCGACCGCAAAATCTCCAATAATATAGATCGACTCAAGCTCCGTATGATTCATGTACCGGCATTGCAAACCAATTTCATTCGCCCCCTGCTTGAGCAGGCCTTCAATCGAAATTTTTTGGAAGCTGGGGTCAAGGTACCAGCCGTCCGCAAGAGAGGCTACCGGAGTCCCATTGCACGTGATCTCGAATGCCTCAGGCGATTCAATCACCAAGTAAATAGGACCTTGTGGAACGTTCTCTACCTGAAGATTGTAAGCAAGCTCTACGGAAACCCCGTTATGAGGATGTGGCTCATGAATCCATTTGTACCGCTGCTCGCCACCCTTATAGAAATCATAACGGGAACGAATCTGATCCTGCACGTGCAAAATGTCCGTTAAATCGGACCAACCGCCACCTTGTGTTCGGTAGCGGCATTGATCAAGTACCAATGCGTTAGGCTGGGTTCGGGTAAATGCTGCAGTTGGCCCGAGTACAGCATAAGGCTGAAGCTTACCCAAGTCCGTCATCTCACGGCTATCGAAGCTTTGAGGCTCGTTTAACACTATCGTTGGCTGCTTTCGAATAACGTATAATCTGGAAGCGACAGGCAAAAATTCTGCTGTGAATTGTATACCGTCTAAGCCTAACTTTTGGCTAACTTCCTTGATGTCCCCGGTAAGCGGATCCCATTCCTCCACGACACCAGTCACAGGTAAGGAGACCGTAACCTGATGGGAGCCCTCACGATTATTATTAACCAGGAAGAGAGTACATTCTTCCTCCGAGTCCCTTAGCATGCAGAAAATATCTGACGTTTGTGCTCCATTCTTACCTGTTATGCTGACCTTTCTTGGAACAACCTGCTCCAAGTGCGCCAATAGGTCCAATTCGGTACTAGCAAGACATACGTTTGGGTGCTTCCACAGCGAATCTAGTGCCTTCGATGGCATTCCTCCCACCAATGTCGGTTTCGGCTCCAGGACGACAACCTTACCCCCTGCATCGAGATAATGCTCAAGAAGGGTGACCGTGTGCGGGAAGAGGTTGGCCAAAGCAGGCAGGACCACACATGAATATTGTCCCTGGCCTACTTTAAGCTGTGAATCGACAATCCTCGCTTCTTCCTCCAGAATCATTTCATCGGCAAAATCAAAATCATAATGCCATGAGAGCATTTGTTTGAGCAAAAGATTGCATTTCACACCATATTCGTTGACTGCCTGCGGAGTGGGATCTTCATCAATCCACCAATTCTCATGGCGAGTAGGTGCGATTTTCAGCATTGTCCATGCGGTTGAAGCAGGATGGATAACAAGAATGTCTCGTTGCACAGTTCCTTTACTCATGACAGTGGCAATTCTAGCGAAATACTGCTCCAAGATCTCGTTATATTTCCACCAGGAGGTGTTGAAATGCAGGGATGGCGGGTAATCCCTTTTACACCCGCCACGCAAGCTGTAATGCGATAGATGAGGGATGCGGAAATTCACACCCATTACGTATTGCCAATCCCCGATCCATTTCATCGTTTCAAAATCCAGATCCCACCCAGCACCGCCGAAGCATTCCGTAGCCACCATCGGTTTTCCTAATTGATTGGCTACGCTCGTGCACTGCTTAACGGTCAAGTACTCCTGCGTTTTTTCACCCAAAATATCAATACCTGGGATATGCATATAGCGGTAGTGGGGCATGACGGCACCGTTCTGCTTCGTTGCTGCACCCAGATCGTTCTCGTCCATCATGTGTCCGACCAGCTTAAGATCATTCTGCTCAGACCAATCATAAAGAGCCTTTGTATAACTCTCTATAAATCGCTCCGTCAAGGTTCTCCAATAATCAAATCTTGCCTTCTCGGCTTCTTCCCCATCAAAGAACAGCAGGGGTACGTTCGTGAATACATCATACCCGCGCCTCTCCATAAAAAAGCTTTCAAACCCTTCCGTCCAAGGGATATGCCCCCTTGTTCGAGTGAATGAGGCTTGGCAGCTGTAAATACTTGGTTCATCCGTAAAAATACCAGGAATCGTCTTACCGAACTCAACACCCACGAGATCCTTGTATTTCTCATGGGTCGTTTCGATAAATGCTGAAACAGCGATAGGACTTAACAGATCCGCCGGGGCCACATCATGAAAAATCGTACTGGGTCCCGATGTTTCCTGACGGAAGATCAGCAATTTCATGCCCTGTGGAGCTGTGATCGGAGCATCATGTGGTACTCTTGTAAGTTCGCTTAAAAACGTATCCTGAATCACCGCTTGATAAATGGCCTTGATTCCCTCGAAAGCGATTGGTGTATAGACATCGGCGACTTCAATGGTCAGACCTTTCGTCTTCGCGGCATCCCCAGCTTTATCTACGACTAATCCCCCAGCATCCCCAGAAGGCCAGCGGTCTTCATCATACAGCCAAGCCTTTACCCCGGTATCTTTCGCTGTTTTTACTGCAGCCTCAATACACTCCATCCATTCGTCGCCCAAATATTTTGTATCCAGTCCATCTCTGGAATGAAGAAAGTAGCCACCCATTCCTTTATCCTTCATCTCATGAGCCTGGCGAATAATTTCTTGCGGATTTAGCTGAGCATTCCACGACCAGAAAGCCGCAGAGCGAAATCGATCTTCGCTATTCAAAAAAAGCTCTTTCATATTTTCATAGCGTGTACTCATTCTTAAACAGCCCCTCTTCATTAAAAACCTTATCCACGGCAGGGAATACATTTGGTATACAATCGCTGAGGAATTGCCCACATTATACTTTACAACCTCATAGAATTCAATCGGCTTTTGACGAAAACAGCCATATTCTTTGCCATGCAGAAGGAGAATCAGCACAAAATATACACATTGTATACAATATTGTTTTATGTTAGCTTAAGGGTTAAGAAAGGCTAAACAAGGGAGGGCGTACGTCAATGAGAATTCTGATTATTGGGGGCACAGGGAACATAAGCTCCGCCATTTCAGAGCAATTACTTCAAAAAAAAGATATCGAGCTATTCCATTACAACCGTGGACAAAGAACAGCTATGGATGGTGTAAATACGATCATAGGTGACCGACAGCAATACACTGACTTTGAAAAGCAAATGAAAGAGGCCGGTTATTTTGACTGCGTGATAGATATGATCGGCTATATGCCCGGCGACGCGGAAAGTGCTGTACGTGCTTTTACAGGTAGAATAGGTCAATATATTTTCTGCAGTACAGTGGATGTCTATACCAAACAAGCCGACTATTACCCTATCGATGAACAGCATAGCCGCCACGCACTGCCCTCTTTCTCTTATGCTTATAATAAGGTTAACTGTGAGAACATCCTATTGGCGGCCCACGACCCGCAGCAATTCCCTGTCACCATCATACGACCGGCACAGACGTATGGAGGCACAGGGTTTGTTGTCCCTTCAGTTGGCAACGGCACTTATGTAATGAAACGGCTGCGAGAAGGGAAACCCATCATCATGCACGGGGACGGGACATCCGTGTGGGTTGCATGCCATCGGAACGATGTTGCCAAGGCCTTCGTGAATGCGGTCGGCAATCATGCAGCGTTCGGGCAAGCTTATAATGTAACCGGCGAGGAATGGATGACTTTCGATACCTACTGGCGTATGATCGCGAAGGCCCTGGGTGCCCCGGAGCCCAAGTTCGTTCATATTCCAACCGATACCCTAAGCCGTCTGCTGCCTGGAAGGGCCGAGTGGTGCAAGGAGAATTTCATGCATAACAATATTTTCGATAACACGGCAGCACGCCGAGATCTTGGTTTTCGTTATACGGTGAAGTGGGTGGACGGAATTCGCACCGTCATCGG